>NZ_JBEXRZ010000023.1:0-51740 GCF_040613325.1 Streptomyces sp. NPDC006283
GAGAGCGGAACGCACCAGCTGGTCTGGTCGCAGTTGGTACCGCCCACCCGGTGGTTCGCCGCCAAAATCGCCGTGCCCGCCCTGACCGTGGCCGTAGTCGCCGTCGGCGATCGCGTCCAGGATGCCGCCGTACAGGGTGAACGCCGTACGGATGCACGGCCGTACGCGCGGGTCGAGCATGGCGATGCCCGGCTCGGCCTCCCGGTACACGGCCCGGGTCATCGCGTCGGCTTCGACGAAAGCGGCCCGGATACGCGGGTCACGTCCGCCGGTGCGACGGCTCCACTCGAGCAGCGGCCGCTCCACGCCGTGCGCGGCGAGCAGATCCGCGGGCAGATAGACACGTCCCCGGTCCAGGTCCTCGCCCACGTCACGCAGGAAGTTGGTCAGCTGGAACGCCACTCCGAGAGCCGCCGCGTGCGGCGCCGCCTCCTCGCGGGCGACGACGGTCCCGAGCACCGGCAGCATCTGCAGCCCGATCACCGCGGCCGAACCGTGCATATAGGCCCGCAGATCCGCGTACGTCGGGTAGTCCGTGACGCTCAGGTCGCTGCGCATCGAGGCCATGAAGTCGGCGAAGAGCCGGGGATCGATGGCGTAACGCTCGGCGGTGTCGGCCACAGCTTTCACCACCGGCTCGTCGCCGCCTCCCGTGCGCAGCCCCTGTGCGAGGTCGCTCTCCAGCCGGCGCAGCAGGCGGTCCCGTTCCTCGGGCGTCTGTCGGCGGTCGAGGTCGTCGACGATGTCGTCCGCCCACCTGGCGAAGCCGTACAGCGCGTGCACGGCACTGCGGCGTTCGACCGGCAGCAGACGAGTGGCCAGGAAGTACGTCTTGCCGTGGCGGGCGTTGAGCCTTCGGCAGCGGGCGTAGGCGGCGCGTAGCCCCGGGTCGGTGATGCCGGCGGCATCCAGTTCACGACGGGTCATCGACGCTGCCTTTCGAGGACGGGACAACGGCGGGCGCCGGCACGCCGGACGGCCTCGCGCGTACCGGACGAGGGGTGCCCGTGATGCGGGCGGCGGCGAGCTTCCCGCTGATGAGGACCGTGGGGACGCCCACCCCGGGTGTCGTCCCGCACCCCGCGAGGACGACGTTGTCGTACCCGCGCACAAGATTGCGGGGCCGGAACGGGCCGGTCTGCGCGAAGGTGTGCGACAGGGAGAAGGGCGTTCCCGCCCCGTGGCCCTGTGCGCCCCAGTCCACCGGGGTGATCAGCGCCTCCCGGTCGATGGACTCCCCGAACCCGTGCAGACCCCGGCGTTCGAGCTGGGCCACCAGGCTGTCGCGGTAACGCGGGCCGAGGTCGCGCCACGCGCCGGCCGAGGGGCCCGTCGCGGTGTTGGGGCACGGGGCGAGCACGTAGTGCAGGTGCTTGCCCTCGGGCGCGAGCCCCGGGTCGTGCGTCGTCGGCCTGGTGATCAGCAGCGACGGGTCGCTCATCAGCTGGCCGGTGCGGGTCAGTTCGTCGAAGGTCCGCTCCCACGCGGCACCGAAGGAGATCGTGTGATGTGCGAGCTTCGGCCAGGTCCGGTCCGTACCGGCGTGCAGGATCACGGCGGACGGCGAATGACGCAGCCGTACCGGGCGCCGTGGAGCCCGGCCCAACAAGCGGTGCACGATGGGCAGATCGGGTGTCAGGACGACCGCGTCGCAGGCGATCCGCTCGCCCGATGCCAGACGCACGGCCCGTACCCGACCGGCCGAGTTCTCCAGCTCCGTCACCTCGGCCGACCAGCGGAATCGTCCGCCCGCGTCGCTCGCCGCGTCCGCCATCGCCCGGGGGAGCGCGTACATGCCGCCCCGGGGGAACCAGACGCCCGCGACGGTGTCCATGTAGGCGATCACCGCGTAAGCGGCGAGGGCACGGGCCGGCGCCACTCCGGCGTACAGCGACTGGAAGGAGAACACCCTCCGCAGCCGCGCGTCCGAGAGGAACCTGCCGATCTGCCGGTCCAGCCTCCCGAAGCCGCCGAGGGCGGCCAGCCGGGCCAGATCGGTGTGCACGAGCTGGAAGGGGGAGTCGAAGTTCGTGTCGATGAACCGGCGCATCTGCGCCTGGTACAGCCGCCGCAGCCAGTCACGCAGCCGGCGGTAGCCCGCGGCCTCGGCGGGACCGGCGAAGCGCCGCACCTCGGCCTCCATGGCGTCGCCGTCGGTATGGACGTCCACCTGGGTGCCGTCGGCGAAGCGCGCCCGGTAGGCCGGATGCAGCGGCATCAGATCCACCCGCCGGTCCAGACTGTCGCCGACGGCGGCGAAGGCCTCGTCGGCCAGGTGCGGCATGGTGAGCACGGTGGGGCCGGTGTCGAGCCGGTAGCCGCCGAGCGCGAGCCGGCCGGCGCGGCCGCCGGGGTCGGCGTCCCGTTCGACGACGGTCACCCGGCGGCCGGCGCCGAGCAGATGCAGGGCCGCGGCGAGACCCGACAGACCCGCGCCGACGACCACCACATGGTCCGTGGCACCCCGCACGGTCCTCACACGTTCTCCCTGCTCCGGGCGGGCACGTCGCCCACCGCGCCTCCCACCGGCGAGGCGAACTCCCGCCGGGCGTGCTGATCCGCCTGGAGCCTGGATTCGAGGTGCTCCGCGAGGACACCGTCGACGGCCGCGGCCGCTTCGCGAGCCGTGCACGGGCCCGCACCGGAGTCGGCGCCGTCGGCCGGCAGCAGCCGTCTCATCCGCATACCCGGCATGGGCAGCTTCCTTCCGTCCTGGCTCCCGGCTCATCAGGTACTCCGCCTTCGGCGGGATTCGGATGCGCCTATCCCTGCCCGATGCGCGACCCCGTCGGAGCGCGGCTCACTCCAACGGCCCTGGAGAATTCCGCTCCCCGTGCCGGCGCTCAGTCCCTGCCGCGGGCGTGCTTGAAGCGGGCCAGCCCTTCCGGGAGGCCGATCAGCGGCTCCGGATAGTCGAGATCGGCCAGATCGTCCGAGGGGAGCCGCCAGGGCTCGTGCACGAACCTGTCCGGCACATCGCGGAGCTCCGGCACCCAGCGGCGCACGTATGCGCCCTGCGGGTCGAAGCGCTTGCCCTGGATCACCGGGTTGAGGACGCGGTGCGGGCGCGTGTCGGTGCCGGTTCCGGCGACCCACTGCCAGTTGAGCTGGTTGTTGACGACATCGCCGTCGACCAGCAGGTCCAGGAAATGGCGGGCGCCGATGCGCCAGTCGACGTACAGCGTCTTGGTGAGAAAGCTCGCCGTCAGCAGGCGAGCCCGGTTGTGCATCCAGCCCTCGTGACGCAACTGGCGCATCGCCGCGTCGACCACGGGATAGCCGGTGCGGCCCTCCCGCCACGCGGTGATCTCCTCCGCGGCCTCCTCCTCGGAGCGCCAGGAGTCGTGACGGGACCGGTAGTCCCTGACAGAGGACTCGGGCCGCGCGGCCATCACCTGGTGATGGAAGTCGCGCCAGCACAGCTGCCGTACGAAAGCCTCGGCCCCGGGGCCTGCGTGCCCACGGGCCCGCAGGACCACCTCGGCGGCGGACAGGGCGCCGAAGTGCAGGTAGGGCGACAGCCGGGAAGTGGCGTCACCGGCCAAGTCGTCGTGCCGGTCCTCGTAGGCGGCCAGAGACTTCCGCGTCCAGCTCAGCAACCGTCTCCGCGCCGCTGTCTCCCCGCCGGCCGGGACTCCGGGCGAGACGTCCGCCACGCTGCTGCGGGACGGCAGCGGCTCGGAACGCACGCCGGCCGGCACGCGCACCGCGGGCGGGGCCGGGAGCGGGTCGCGCAGCCGCTCCTGGGACCAGC
This sequence comes from Streptomyces sp. NPDC006283, assembly GCF_040613325.1. Classification (NCBI taxonomy): domain Bacteria; kingdom Bacillati; phylum Actinomycetota; class Actinomycetes; order Kitasatosporales; family Streptomycetaceae; genus Streptomyces; species Streptomyces sp. NPDC006283. Next base: position 3,755 of record NZ_JBEXRZ010000023.1, read on the forward strand.
GCCGGAAGTACGGCGTGAAAACGGCGAAGTGGTCGGAACCCGCGGGCAGCACCGAGCCCGGGGCGACAGCGGTGACCACCGCATCGTGAACGTGCAACTGAACTCCGCGGACTGTCAGTTCCTCACGCAGCCGCTCTTCGCGGCGGTGCGCGTAGCGGGTCACACCGGCGCTCATGTGGACCTCGTGGGCACCGCACTCCGTCACCAGCGCGCCCACCTCCCGGGCCACCGGCCCCGAACGCACGACAAGCCGTCCGCCCCGCCCGCGCAGCCCCTCGTCCAGATCGGTCAAGCAGTCGGCCAGGAAGGCACGCCGGTTCGGCGCGTCGAAACCCGCCGCACGAACGGCAGGGTCGCGGACGAAAAGGGGCACCACCTCGTCGGCGGAGCTCAGGGCGGCCCGCAGAGGCGGATGGTCGTGGAGACGCAGGTCCGACGTGAACAGGACGACCGCGACGGTCATGGGATGTCACTCCTGGCGCTGTACGGGAGGTGCTGAGGGGATGCCGACCGTAGCTTCCCCGCCGCGCCGATGCCGCGGACCCGCCCGTACGTCCGCGAAGGTGAAAGAGCGGTCGGATCTGCGCGGCCACCCAAGGAGAGGGCCCCACGGCTGATTGTCTGAAGAAAACAGCACAGACCCTGCAAGGAGCACAGCCATGGCATCCCAGGCTCAGGACGTCTCGTACACAGTGCCGGGCATGAGCACCGAGGACAGCGGCCGGATCATCACGCTGCTCCAGATGCGCCTGCACTCCCTCAATGATCTCACCCTGACGTTGAAGCACATCCACTGGAACGTGGTCGGTCCTCACTTCATCGCCGTCCACGAGATGATCGACCCGCAGGTCGACCAGGTCCGGGAAATGACCGACGACCTGGCCGAACGCATTTCCACCCTCGGCGGCGAACCGAAGGGCACTCCCGGGGCCCTGGTCGACGAGCGCACATGGAACGACTACTCGATCGGCCGCGCGGAATCCATCGAGCACCTCGGCGCCCTCGACCTCGTCTACACCTCGCTCATCAAGGACCACCGCGAGGCCATGGAGGCCACGGAGACCTCCGACCCGGTCACTCAGGACATGCTGATCGAGCAGCTGCGCAGCCTCGAGCTCTTCCAGTGGTTCGTCCGCGCCCACCTGGAGTCCAGCGGAGGCAGGCTCAGCACCCGCGGCGCCACGACGGAGACCGCCGCCGCCGGCCAGGCCGCCGACCAGGCCCGGAAGCAGCCCTGACCGGGACGGTATGGGACGCCGATGCGCGCGCAACCTGCCGGCGCTGCCGAATCTCTGGTGTCGCCCGTCAATTCGCACAACGAGTGGGACCCGCTCGAGGAAATCGTCGTCGGGCGTCTCGACGGCGCGACCATCCCCTCCAACCATCCCGTCGTCGCCTGCAACATCCCGCCCTGGGCGGCCCGGTTGCAGGGGCTCGCCGCCGGCTTCAAGTATCCGCGCATGCTGATCGAGCGGGCGCAGCACGAGCTGGATCAGTTCATCTCTCTCCTGGAGTCCCTCGGCGTCACGGTCAGACGTCCGGACGCGGTCGACCACAAGCAGCGCTTCGGCACACCCGACTGGTCGTCGCGCGGCTTCTGCAACACCTGTCCGCGCGACAGCATGCTCGTGATCGGCGACGAGATCATCGAGACACCGATGGCATGGCCGTGCCGCTATTTCGAGACCCACTCCTACAGAACTGTTCTCAAGGACTACTTCCGGCGCGGCGCGCGCTGGACGGCCGCGCCGAAGCCGCAGCTCACCGACGAACTCTTCGAGGCGGATTTCCGTATTCCCACGGCGGAAGAGCCCATGCGCTACGTCCTCACCGAGTTCGAGCCGGTGTTCGACGCGGCGGATTTCGTGCGCGCCGGACGCGACCTGTTCGTCACGCGGAGCAATGTGACCAACCGGATGGGCATCGACTGGTTGCGCCGTCACCTCGGACCCGGCTATCGCATCCACGAGATCGAGAGCCGCTGCCGCACGCCGATGCACATCGACACGACGTTCGTCCTGCTCGCGCCCGGCAAGGTCATGGTCAATCCCGAATACATCGACGTCGACCGCCTTCCGGACGGCTTGCGTTCATGGGACGTCCTGGTCGCCCCCAAGCCCGACCCGATCGGCGAACGCCTGCTGAAAGTCACCTCGATGTGCGGCACGTGGCTCAGCATGAACGTGCTCATGGTCAACGAGAAGCAGGTGATCGCGGAGCGGCACCACACCGGCATGCTGCGTGCGCTCGAACAGTGGGGGTTCGAGCCGATCCCCTGCGACCTGCTGCACTACGCGCCGTTCGGCGGCTCGTTCCACTGCGCGACACTCGACATCCGGCGTCGCGGCACCCTCGAATCGTATGTCGACTGATGCCGGGGCACGTTCGGCGCGTCAGACGGGTCAGCCGTAGATCGGCGCCTGCGGGCTGCTGCCGGGTGCGGGTACCGGCGCGCGATCGTGTCGGACCTCCGTTGGCGGGACGAAGTACTCGGCGTCCTTCGGACGACCGGCAGACGCGCTGCGGGGCCGCGCCGCCGGCTCCAGGTGAGGGATGTGCTTCGAGCAGTGCACATACGCCTCCTCCACCACGATGTGGACCCACATGTCGGGGCGGCGACCGGGCGCGGTGTCGACCGGAAGCTGCGGGTATGCCAGTCGTTGGTCCACATCACGGTGCAGCCGTGCGATCCCGTTGACGTGCAGACCGATGTGGTGGTGGGTGAAGTCCATGAACAGGAGACCGATGTGCGGGTTCTCCGTGAGGTTTCCGGCGCTGGCCATCACTCCGTTCCCCCGGTACTCGGGGTAGGTGAGGGTGTGGTCGTCGAGAACGGAGACGAAGCCGGGCGGGCCGGCGCGGAAGCTGCTGTCGCAGGCCCCGTTCGCGTCGGCCGTCGAGATGAAGACCATCGTCTGCCGGGCTATGAACTCCCGCATCCGGGACGTGAGGCTGCCTTGGACCTGACGTCGGTAGAAGCCCGACGCCTGATGCGTGGTGCCGAGCCGGCTCTGCAGCTGACGCTCACCGATCGACTGCGACGGAACGCTGTGACTGGTCACGGAAGTTGGGTCTCTTCCTCTTGGGCGTAGGCGGATTGCGGGGGGACGCTCAGCACGGGTACGTCGAGCGGATCGTGGTGAATGCGTGAGGGCGCGACGCCCCGCCCCAGCAGCACCGCTGTCGCCGCTCTGATCATGCCGGGAGGACCGCTGAGGAACACGTCGTGCCGTAGCCACGGCCCGAACTGGGCGATGACGTCAGGCAGGTTCCCCTCGGTCCCGGGGATGCGCTCATGGGAGACGGCGGCTCTGACGTTGAGCCAGTGGTACCGCTGCGACATGCGGAGCATGTCGTCGAGGCCGTACAGCTCCTGCCCGGTCCGGGCACCGACGAACAAGTCGACGCGACGCTCGGTGTGGTCTGCGGCGATCTGCTCGATCAAAGCCTTGATCGGGGCGAGCCCCGTGCCGCCGGCGACGCACAGCAGATCCCGCCGTGATTCCGCGTTCAACGTCATGTCGCCCTCGGGCGGGCCGAGACGGAGGAGGTGCCCTGGCTGCGCGTGCTCGACAAGGGCACTGCTGACGCGACCACCGGTTACGGCCCGCACGTGGAACGTCAGTGTCGAGTCCGATCGGGGAGCGTTGGCGGGGGAGTAGTAGCGCCATTCCTTGGGCCACCACGGAGTTTCGACGCTCGCGTACTGACCGGGTATGTAGGGGTATTCCGGTGCGGGCAGCACCGTTATCTCCGCCAGCCCATGACCCAACCGCCGATGGCCGACGATCCGGGCATCCCATACGGCGGGGCGGAGCCGGGCGTCGTTGTCCGCGGCGAGCATCATGGTTCGGGAGGCCGCGGTGTACGCGCGCTCCCATGCGCCGGCGAGCTCCGGGGTCCAGGCAGGGCCGGCGAATCGCGCCAGCGAGTCGAGCAGGCACTCGCCGACGGCCGCGTAGTGGGCGTTGACCGTGCCGAACTTCCGGTGGTCGCGGCCCAGGCGGGAGCAGAACTGGACGAGGTGGTCCGGGTGGTCGACAAGGTCGACGATGCGGAGCAGGGCTCGTAGCAGCCGGTCCCGCTGAACATCCATCTCCGGCGGGAACAGGCCCCGCACCTCGGGATAGCGCACGAAGAGGATGGCGTAGAAGTACACGGCCATCTCGGCGGCCTGAGGCTCGACGACCGTGAGACTGGAACGTATGAGTGCCACGTCCTCGGGTGCCAGCGCCCCCGGCAGGGCGGCGAGCGGGCGCCCCGGTGAAGTCGGTGCTCGACCGGCCGCCGGCGGAGCCGGTCCTGAACCGCTCAGCGGCGAAGGTGCGTCGGGGCGCGACTGGCGGAAGAAGGGCGTCACCGCCGAGCTCGCAGGCTTCCCGCTTCTGGTCTGTGGGTGCCTACGTCGAAGTGCCCGTTCACGCCGTACGTCCTTTTCATGGCTTGCGGGGGATCGGGGCCGGAATAGCTGTGGGGGAGGTCCCGGATGATCTTTGCCTTGCGGCAATGCTTACCATTGGTAATGCATTGATGCCGGTCAGGGCAAGCGAGTCGATCGCAATCAGGGTTCGTCGAGGGTCCACTCCGGTGCTGGGGAAGTCGTCGATGCGCAGGGTAGCCCAGGCGGTTGTGGTGGGCGGCAGTCGGTCGGCCGGTCCGGCCGTTCGGTGGCCCGCGACGGCAGTCGGCCGATCGGGTGATCCGGCTCGTCCCGTCGTGGTGGTGTCGGCCTTGCGGCGGTGGGCCGGTGTCAGAGTGGTCGGGGCAACTTCTGAGCAGCAGCCACGCCGGAGTTGCCGAGCTGGGGCCTCCGAGGTCGTTGTCACGTCCGGCCCGGAGGCCCCAGCCCTTACAGGCGATCGGCGTCAGTGTGCGCGGCGTCCTCGGGTCCGCGGCGTCCCCCGCGTCCTCGGATTCCCGGCGCAGCAGGTCTCCCGGCCGGCACTCGAGCACCTCGCAGAGCGCGGAGAGCGTCGCGAAGCGCACCGCCTTGGCGCGGCCGTTCCTGAGCACCGCCAGGTTGGCGGGCGCGGGCCGATGCGGTCACAGGCACCGCACGGCCGTCCTCGCACCCATTAGGCCTACCGCTCCCGCGGCAACGCGCCGGCCGTTGAACCGGGGCGCAGGCGAAGCGACTCGCCAACCGGCCGCGAGGCACCCCTTGTCGCGGTCGCCTCCCAAGATGCGCGAGGCGGGATCGTGACCAGACTTGGCCGTATGGCAGAGCGACGTCGCACCCAGGCCCGGCCTGCGTCCGCAGCAAGCAGTCGGCGCAACTCCTCCCAGCCGGGGCTGCGGGGCGCCGCTCGTGCTGCCTCCGACGAGTTGCAGGCGCTGATCGGGCACCCCGCAGAGGGGGTTTCGGCGGTGCGGCGCAACGACGACGGCTGGTGTGTCGTGGTGGACGTTGTCGAGGTCCCCCGTATCCCGGACACGACGAGCCTGCTCGCAGCCTACGAGGTGCAGCTCGATCAGGGCGGCGAGCTCATGGAGTACCGCAGGATCCGCCGCTATCGGAGGGGTTCCGCCGACGAGTGACCCGCGGTGTGTGGCCACCAGCTGAAAGGACCCCCCATGACAACGACCACGACCACCTACTCCGACGAGGTCGTGTGCCGCACGCGCTCCGGCACCTTGTACGACGTACTCGAGCTCATCCTCGACCGGGGCATGGTGATCGACGTCTTCGTCAGGGTGTCACTGGTCGGCATCGAGATCGTCAAGATCGATGCCCGGATCGTCGTCGCCAGCGTCGACACCTACCTGCGGTTCGCCGAAGCCTGCAACCGGCTCGACCTGGAGCGGGACCGGACCAGCACCACCGTCCCCGAACTCCTCGGCGGCGGCGTCGCCAGGTCGGTGGGCAAGCGCAAGGTGAAGAAAGCGGCGGAATCCGTCGGCGACACCGTACGCAGGGCAGTCGGCGGTGGCCGGGAGGACGAGGCCGACGATGCCGACGACGTGTACGAGGAGGAGCAGGAGCGACCGCGACGCCGTGCACCCTCCCGGAGCAGCGGCAGCAGCAGCCGTCGACGGCGCGTGGAGGCGTGACGTGAGGGACAGCGGCGTATACGTCTACGCGATCATCCGGTCCGCCGCCGCACCGCTGCCGGCGGACATCACCGGAGTGGGAAGCCCTCCTGCGCTGTTGCGCGTACTCGAAGAGGGGGCGGTCGCCGCGATTGTCAGCGACGCGCCGCCGAAGTTGCGCGCACGTCGGCGGGACCTGCTCGCCCACCAAGGGCTGCTCGATCACCTCGCCGACGCCGGAAGCCCTCTGATCCCCATGCGCTTCGGCATGGTCGCTCCCGACGAGGCGACGGTCCGCGGACAACTGGTCGCGAATGAAGCCAAACATCTCGAGACGTTGCAGCGGCTCGCCGACCGGGTCGAGATCAACGTCAAGGCGCTTCCCGCCGAGGACGCCCTGCCGGTCCTCGTCGCCGAGGACGACACAATCCGCAGGCTCAGGCAGGCGGCACTCGCACGGCCCGCCTACGACGCGAACCTGCGGCTGGGCGAAGCCGTTCACACGGCGTTGACGCGCAGAGCCTTCCAGGCAGGGCAGCGCATGGTGCGCGAGCTCACCCCGATGGCACATGGGGTGGCCGCTGGACCGGAAGTCCACGGCTGCGTTCTCAACACGTCGTTTCTCGTCGATCGCGGAGAAGCCGAGAAATTCGAGGCGGCAGTGCGGACCTTCGCGGAAGGCAATCGCACGCACGTCCAACTGCGCGTCGCCGGTCCCCTGCCGTGCTACAGCTTCAGCTCTTTCGAGCCCGCTCTCGAAACGTCCGGAGCCTGAGATGGGGCTGATCACGGGACTCCTCACATTGCCCCTCGCTCCGGTGCGCGGTGTCGTCTGGGTGGCGGAGCAACTTCAGGACGCCGCCGAACGGGAATTGAATGATCCGCTCGTCCTGCGAGCCCAACTCGCCGCGCTCAACCAGGACTTCGAAGACGGACTCCTTGGAGAAGAGGAGTTCGAGCAAGAAGAAGAAGAGCTTCTCGACCGGCTGCACGAGTCGGTCACACGCGCCGAACGATCGAAAGTGACTTGCTCATGAACGACTCGGAAAAGGTAGCGCTCGCGGCGGCAGTCGTCGGCGGCTACGTACTTGGCCGCACCAAGAAGGGCCGGCTTGCCATCACGGTGGCCACCTATCTGGCAGGCAGGCGATTCGGGCTCGAACCGCGCCAGCTCGCCGCGGAGGGTATGCGCAGACTCGGCGAGCTTCCGCAGGTCGCAGAACTTCAGCAGCAGCTCAAAGGGGAAGTCCTCGAAGCCGGTCGCAAAGCGGTGACCGCCGCGGCGAACCGCAGCATGGGTTCCCTCGCCGACGCCCTCCGCGACCGGACCGCCGGCCTTGGTCGGGCGGCTGAACCGGAGGCAGAAGAGGAAGAGGAGCCGGAGGAGGAGTTCGAGGAGGAGGCAGAGGAGGAGGAAGAGCCGGAGGAAGAGGAAGAAGAACCGGAGGCAGAGTACGAGGAAGAACCTGATGAGGAGGAAGAGGAGGAGGAAGAAGAGCCCGAGGAGGAGGAAGAGGAAGAAGAGGGACCTGAGGAAGAAGAGGAAGAAGAGGCGCCCGAGGAGGAGCCGCCCGCGAGGCGCCGTCCTTCCAGGTCGGAGGCCAGGAGGAGAACCTCGAGCCGTCAGCCGGGGAAGGCCTCTGCTGCGCACCGGAGGGCAGGTCGGGAGGAAGCCCGAGAGCCGGTGGCGAAGAAGGCCGCGGCCAAGAAAGCGGCTCCGGCCAAGAAGGAAGCCGCCAAGAAGGCTCCGGCAAAGAAGGCCGCGGCCAAGAAGACGGCCCCTGCCAAAAAGGCTGCCCCCGCCAAGAAGACGGCGCCCGCCAAAAAGACTGCCCCCGCCAAGAAGGAAGCCGCAAAGAAGGCTCCGGCAAGGAAAGCCGCGGCGAAGAAGACGACAGCGAAGAAGACGACAGCGAAGAAGACTGCGCCGGCCAAGAAGACGGCGGCCAAGAAGACAGCGTCGTCGAAGCAAGCAGCCAAGAAGACAGCCAAGCGCTCAGATCGCCGGAGGTAGGCGGCCATGGCAAAGACTCTGCAGAACGAGCCCGCGGAACCGGAAGCCGGCATCGACCGGCTGCGCGAGGAACTGTCGAACTTTCTCACTGCCCAGTTGGAGAACCTTGCCGAGAAGGCGAGCAGCAAACTGACCGACGTCACCGGTCAGCTGTCCGACGTCGCCGAGAAGGGAGGCTCGCTGCCGGCCATCGGCTCCCGGATCCTCCAGGGCGAATCGCCGGTGAAGGCGTTCCTGTCCGAGAAGGCGAAGGGCGTCAAGGACTCGGTGGTGGGCAAAGCCAAGGAGGCTCTCGGCGGCGGGAAGGGCGGCGGCCGGAAGGCCGGCGGAAAGGTCATGAACATCATCGAGGTTCTCGATGTGGGAGTGCCGCTGCGTACCGCGTACGACCACTGGACGCAGTACGAGAACTTCAGCAGCTTCGCCAAGGGCGTCCGCAGTGTTTCGTCGAGCGACGAAGTGACCAGCGACTGGCAGGTCAAGGTGGGCCCCTCTTCCCGGAGCTTCAAGGCGACGGTGCAGGAACAGATTCCCGACGACCGCATCGTGTGGACCTCGGAGGGTGCCAAGGGGACCACGCGCGGGGCCGTCAGCTTCCACGAACTGGCTCCCAATCTCACCCGCATCGTCCTGGTCCTCGAGTACTACCCCGCCGGATTCTTCGAGAAGACCGGCAACCTGTGGCGCGCTCAAGGCCGCCGGGTGCGGCTCGACTTCAAGAACTTCCAGCGCCATGTCTCGCTCACCGACGAGGAGCCCGACGGCTGGCGCGGTGAAATCCGCGACGGCGAGGTCGTCGTCACACACGAAGAGGCGATGGAAGAAGAAGAGGCGGAGAACGAGAACGGCGAGGACGAGGAGTACGAGGACGAAGCAGAAGAGGCCGAGGAGGAGGGCGGCGAGGACGAGGACGAAGAAGCCGACGGGGACGAGTACGAGGACGAATACGAGGATGAGGATGAGGACTGAGGTGCGCACGTGACCGACGTGGACTTCAGACCCGGCACCTACCCGGCCCCCGGACCGACGACCACCAATCTCGCGGACATCCTCGAACGCGTCCTCGACAAGGGAATCGTCATCGCGGGCGACATCAAGATCGACCTCCTCGACATCGAGCTGCTGACCATCCGCCTTCGTCTCTTCGTCGCGTCCGTCGACACCGCCAAGAAGGCAGGCATCGACTGGTGGGAGACGGACCCCGCGTTGAGTTCACGTGCCTCACGCGACGCACTGCGGGACGAGAACCGGGAGCTCCGCGAACGCCTGGAGCGTCTCGAAAACGGCGAGCACGGTGCGGCGGCGGGGCAACAACGCGGAAAGGGAAAGCGGGACACATGACACAGCTCGCAGCCGACGGACGGGCCGCCACAGCGACCTACGTCTTCGCGGTCTGCCGCGACGCGGACCCGGCAGTCCTCGCCCACCTGCCGGGCCTCGCGCCGCAGGCACCTGTCCGCTCTCTGGCCTGTGGCACGCTCACCGCGATCGTCCAGCACGTCGACGCGGCGGACTTCTCCGACGACGTCTGGCAGCAGCGGCTGTCGGACCGCCACGAGCTCGAGCGGTGTGCCCGTGCCCACCACGACGTCGTGTGTGCGGCCGCCACATGTGGTCCCACCGTCCCCCTGCCGCTGGCCACCATGTACCGCAGCGACAGCCGGGCACGCCAGGCCGTGACCGAAGAGGCGGACCGCTTCCATGCCGCCCTCGAGCGCGTCGCCCGTCACCAGGAGTGGGGAGTGAAGGTGTACGCCCCCACCGTCACGACCGAGGCCGACGACTCACCCCGGCCCACTGCGCCCGCCGGACGTGTGCCACCGGCCCCTGGTGCGGGGCTCGCCTATCTGAACCGTAGGAGAGACCTTCAGCAACGGCGTGAACGGCATCGCGAAGAGACGCTGCAGACCGCCGAAGCCGTCGACGCCGAGCTGCGGACGGTGGCCACAGCGGCACGGCGGCTCCGCCTGCACAGCGTGGAGCTGACGGCGCCGCGCGGGACACAGGTCCTGAATGCTGCCTACTTGGTGGCCACGCACCGGTCCGACGACTTCGCCCGCCTCGTGCGCACCCTCGGCCACCGGGCGGGCGCGCGCATCGAGGTCTCCGGGCCCTGGGTCCCCTATTCCTTTGTCGGCGAGGCCTAGGAGATGACCCGCGAACCAGCACTCTGGGACAGCCCGGAGCCGTTGTCGGGCCCTGTCGGAGTCCCGTTGGTCGACCTCCTCGACCGCGTCCTGGCGACGGGCGTGGTGATCAGCGGCGATGTGGTCATCGCGATCGCCGATGTCCCCCTCGTCCGGCTCTCTCTGCACGCACTGCTGTCGTCCGTCAACGAGCGTGTCCCCGCCCCCTGGGCGGACGGAGGGCCCCTGTGACCGACACCCGAATGGATCTGGACCGCGAACAGATGGGACGAGACCTCGTCGCCCTGGTCCTCACCATCGTGGAGCTGCTGCGGCAGCTGATGGAGCGCCAGGCGATCCGCCGGATCGACCAGGGCGACCTCGACGAGGAGCAGGTCGAACGGATCGGTACGACGCTGATGCTGCTCGACGAACGGATGACCGAGCTCTGCGAACAGCACGGGTTGAGTCCCGACGATCTGAACCTCGACCTCGGGCCTCTCGGTACGCTCCTCCCTCGCAGCTGAGCCGCACGCCCGGGTCAGCCGAAGCCGCACCACCGGACCGCGTGCGGGTAGCAGCAGAACGGTCCGTTCCGCAACGGGCTGTGCGCCTGTGCGGGTGCCGCGGTTGTGGCATCCGGCGACATTTCGAGGTGCCAGGCACCTTCCTAATGTGACGGCACCTCAGCCGCACGCCCCCTCGCGGGCGGCTGAGCCGCAGGCCGACCGGCCCCGGTGCCGCCACCCGCAGGAGGCTCGTATGCTGCTCGTCAGAAGACCATCGCCGCCCGTACCGGGCAGCCGCTCGCCCCGCCGTTCGGGGCGGCTCGCACGACGGTTCGCAGGCGCGGTCAGGACCGCGACCGCCTTGGCACTCGCCTTCGGTGCGGCCCTGGTCGCCCCCGCCCCCGAGGCGCACGCGGCGGTCACCCTGGAGAGGGTCACGAACTTCGGGTCCAACCCGGGCGCACTCAACATGTACGTGTACCGGCCCGCATCACTGGCCGCGGACCCGGCTGTGGTCGTGGCTCTGCACGGCTGCAGCCAGAACGCTCAGCTCTACGCGGACAACGCGGGGCTGACCACGTTCGCGGACCGGCACGGCTTCCTCCTCGTCTTCGCCGAGACGACGACATCGAACAACGCCAACAAGTGCTTCAACTGGTTCGAGCCCGCGGACACCGCTCGCGGCAAGGGCGAGGCCGCCTCGATCCGGCAGATGGTCGCCCACGCCGACTCCGCCTACAACGCGGACCCGGCACGGACGTACGTCACGGGCCTGTCCGCCGGCGGAGCGATGACGTCGGTCATGCTGGCCACCTACCCCGATGTCTTCGAGGCCGGGGCGGTGATCGCGGGGCTGCCGTACGGCTGTGCCGCCGACATCCCGTCGGCGTTCACCTGCATGAGCCCCGGGGTCGACCGGTCCCCCGCGGCCTGGGCGCAGGGCGTCCGTGACGCGAATCCCGGCTACGGCGGCCCGTGGCCGAGGGTCGCCATCTGGCAAGGGGACAACGACCCCACGGTCGTGCCGAGGAACGCGGACGAACTGCGCGACCAGTGGACCGCCGTGCACGGCCTCGACCAGAGCCCGGACCGCACGTCCACGATCGGCCCCGACTCGACCCGCAGGGAGCAGCATCTGGCGCCGGCCGGCACTGTCGCGGTGGAGGTCGACCGAGTGCCGCGGATCGGCCATGGCACACCCGTGGATCCCGGCACGGGAGCGCAGCAGTGCGGCGCCACAGGGACGGCCAACTTCATCGCCTCCATCTGCTCGAGCCACTGGATCACGGCCTTCTTCGGGCTGGACGGCTCCACCCCCGACCCGGGCGGTCTGCCCGCTCCGAACGGGGTGACGGTGACCGGCACCACGGACACCTCGGTCGGGCTGAGGTGGAACAGCGTCACTGGAGCGGCTTCGTACGCGGTGTACCGCGACGGCTCACGCATCGCGGTTCCTTCGGGCACGGAGTTCACCGACAGCGGTCTGAGCCCCGGGACCAGCCACACCTACACCCTCGCGGCCCGCGACAGCGCCGGTGCGGAAGGTGCCCGGTCCACGGCGGTCGGCGCGACCACAACGGGCGCCCCGGCAGCCTGCTGGACCGCCGACAACTACCAGCATGTGCAAGCAGGACGAGCCACCACGAACGGCGGCTACGCCTACGCCAAGGGCTCGGCTCAGAACATGGGCCTCTACAACACGTTTGTCACCCACACCCTCAAGGAATCACCGGCCGGCCACTACGTGATCGCCGACGGGGGCTGCCCCTGAGCGGATGCTCTGCCGCGGTGAGGGGTGGGCCCGAGTGGCCCACCCCTTCGCCTGCCACATGGTGGAGAGCACCACTGCCACGGCTCGGAGTGTGGCGCTGCGCCACCCTGTTTACGCGCTGCGCCGTCGATAACGTCCGGCCACTGTCGAGTGACACCCCGCAACGGAGGTCTGCCCATGCCCCTTGCCACGCCATCTCCCCCCGCGCCCGTCGAGCCGCACATCCCCGCCGGTCGCCGCTGGGTGCGCACCGGCGCCGCCGGGGTCGCACTGCTCCTGGCCCTCGCCGCACCCCCGGCAGGCGCACAGGCTCCCGCGTCCGCCGACGACACCGGCTGCCGGTGGGCCCACCGGCTCAAGGTCCCCGGAGCGGAACGGCAACAGGCCGCATGTCTGACGGAGTTGACCACGGCGGGGACCGTCGCCTCCGGGCACACCGACCCCGCCGACTGGGCAGGGCTGACACCCGCCGGCCTGGCCACACCGTCGGGTGTGCCCGGGGTCCAGATCGACGGCTACTTCCCGGACACCTCCACGACGAACACCAATCACGGCTGGAAGCACGACGCCCAGTTCGTCATCCGGCTGCCCGACCGCTGGAACGGCGGTCTGGTGATCTCGGGGTCCCCGGGAAATCGCGAGCAGTACGCCAATGACCGGGCCATCGGCGACTGGGCCCTCGCACGCGGCTACGCGTTCGCCGCAACGGACAAGGGCAACACCGGCATCGGCTTCCATCGCGACGGCGCGAAACCGGGTGACGCCGTCGCCGAATGGAACGAGCGGGTCACCCAACTCACCCGCGCAGCCCGCTCCGTGGTGGCGCAGCGCTACCACCGGCCACCCGCACGCACCTTGGCGACCGGCATCTCCAACGGTGGCTACCTGGTGCGCTGGCAGCTGGAGAACCGCCCCGAGCTGTACGACGGGGGCGTGGACTGGGAGGGCACGCTCTGGCGCAAGAAGGGACACAATCTGTTCACGTTCCTTCCCGCCGCCCTGACCTCCTACCCCGCGTACGCGGCCGGGGGCCAGGGGGCGGACCGTGCACACCGGGAGATGGTCTCGGCCGGTTTCCCCGCAGGCTCGGAGTTCCTCTGGCCGTACCACCACAAGGTCTACTGGGATCTGACCCAGCGGATCTTCCGCGAGGAGTTCGACCCGGCCTTCGACGGGGCCACTGAAGCGGGTACGCCGTACTGCCTGCCCACAACGCCGGGCTGCGACGCGGACTACGGCTACGCGGCCCGCCCGCCGGAGGTCCACGACGCCGTCGAGAAGGTCGCGCTCACCGGACGCATCGGGAAGCCCCTGATCACCCTTCACGGCACTCTCGACGTTCTGCTGCCCATCGGCCGGCCGCGACTCCGACGTCTACGCCGACATGGTCGAGAAGGCCGGCCGTGGCAGCCTGTTCCGCTACTACCGCGTCGACGGCGGCACACATGTCGACTCGCTCTTCGATACGTTCCCCGACCGGCTCAGGCCCTTGGTTCCGTGTCATCGCTCCGCTTTCACGGCGCTCGAGAAGTGGCTCGACAAGGGTCACCGGCCCCCGGCGAGCCGGACCCTGCCCCGCCCGCGGAACACGGATCCGGCCGCCTTGGTCGCCAACTGCGCACTGAACGCACGTGGTTGAGCAGACCCCTCAGTCCGTGAGGATCCCGGGGTCGGACATGCTCGGGCTGCCGGTCTCGACATGGCCCGCGAACCGGCGGAGGAAGACCGCGGACGCGTCGGACGTGACCGTCACGTCGTACCAGTGGTCCGAAGCCGCCAGACCGACAGAGTGCTTGACGGTGCCGCCGGCGCCGACTGTGATGCTCCTGGACGCGCCGCCGTACGCGTTGGTCACGGTGAGTCGGACGGCGGTGGTTCCGGCGTTCGTGAGGACCAGTTCGAGGTTGCCGGTCGACATGTTGTGACGTGCGGTGACCTCGGGGCCCGGCGTCCTGCCCGGATTGCGGAAGCCGCGCAGGAAGCCGTTCGGGCCGTGCACGGTCAGATCGGTGGTGCCCTTCGAATACCGGGTGTTCCACGTGTCCGCGATCGATGCGCCCGGCTCCGCCGTGTAGGTCCAGGGGGCGTCGGTGCGGTTCGCGGAGGTGACGTAGAACTGGGCGCCCGCGGCCGGGCCACCGCTGAAGGAGAGCCGGTACGTGCCGGCGGCGGGGTCCGCGGCGCCGTCGACGTACGGCGCGTAGGCCAGCGGGCGGGTGGGTTTGCGGCCCGGTTCCTGTCGCGGCATCGTGCCGACGGCCGGGGCGGTGGGACGGAAGTCGGGGTGGCGGTCCCGGTCCGGCGGGTAGTAGCCGGCCGTCGGCGGAAGCCCGGACGGCGGAGCCTGCGCGCTGGCGAAGTCGAACGCCGCGGTGAGATCGCCGCAGACGGCACGACGCCACGGCGAGATCTGGGGCTCGCGCACCCCGAAGCGGCGCTCCATGAAGCGGATGATCGAGGTGTGGTCGAAGGTTTCGGAACACGTGTACCCACCGGTGCTCCACGGCGAGACGACGAGCATGGGCACACGGGGGCCAAGACCATAGGGTCCGGCCACATAGCCGGGGGCGCCGGGGAAGCGGTCGAGCTTCGTGGGCGTCGTGGACAGTCCCTGGGAGGCGTCCGCGGGGGCGTACGGCGGCACGACGTGGTCGAAGAAGCCGTCGTTCTCGTCGTAGGTGATGAACAGCGCGGTCCGGGCCCAGACATCGGGGTCCGACGTCAGGGCGTCCAGGACCTGCGCGATGTACCAGGCACCGTAGTTGGACGGCCAGTTGGAGTGTTCGGAGAACGCCTCCGGCGCCGCGATCCAGGAGACCTGGGGCAGGCGTCCGGCCTGGACGTCGGCCTTCAGGATGTCGAAGAAGCCGTCGCCGCGGCGGGCGTCGGTGCCGGTGCGGGCCTTGTCGTAGAGCGGGTTGCCCGGCTGGGCGCCGCGGTAGGTGTTGAAGTACAGCAGGGAGTTGTCGCCGTAGTTGCCCCGGTAGGCGTCGCTGATCCAGCCCCATGACCCGGCGGCGTCGAGTCCGTCGCCGATGTCCTGGTAGACCTTCCACGAGATCCCGGCCGCCTCCAGGCGCTCCGGGTAGGTGGTCCAGCCGTAACCGGCCTCGGCGTTGTTGAGGACGGGGCCTCCGCCTGTGCCGTCATTGCCGGTGTGGCCGGTCCACATGTAGTACCGGTTGGGGTCGGTGGAGCCTATGAACGAGCAGTGATAGGCGTCGCAGACGGTGAAGGAGTCGGCGAGTGCATAGTGGAAGGGGATGTCCTCGCGGGACAGGTACGCCATGGTGGTGGCGGTCTTGGCCGGCACCCATTGGTCGTACCGGCCCTTGTTGAACGCCTTTTGGCCGCCCGCCCAGTCATGGTTGAGGCCTTGGAGGAACTCCATGCCGAGGTCGTCGCCGGCGGGGCGGAACGGGAGGGTCACCGTCTTTCCGTCCGACTGGTTCCAGACGCTCTTGCCGCTGGGCAGGGTGACGGGCCGGGGATCACCGAAGCCGCGCACGCCCTTCATCGCGCCGAAGTAGTGGTCGAAGGAACGGTTCTCCTGCATCAGGACGACGATGTGCTCCACGTCCTGGATGGAGCCGGTGCTGCCCTGGGCGGGGATGGCCGCCGCGCGGGCGATGCTGTCGGACAGCATGGTCAATGCGGTGGCACCACCGGCCAGTTGAAGAAAGCGGCGGCGGTTCAGCGGCGTCATGGATGGATGGTCCCTTCCTGTGGGGGTGGCCCGTTGTCGCCGGAGGCCCTGGCGCGCTGGGCTGTCGGCGACATGACGGACGCGTCGTGAGTCCGTCACCTGTGTCATATCCGACCGGGAGGAGGAGAGGTGTGTGAAAGTGCTTCGTTCGCCTGAAGTTCACGCATCTTTGCGCAAGACTTTGGGGGTCAATCGCCCGTGCGTCAAGAGGTGTTCGCGGAGGAGGCGGCCGGCGTGGCCGATGCCGACCCCTTCCGGCCGGCGGGGCTTTGCTCGCGAACCGACCCCCCAACCGGACGGCCGGCAGAGGCCGGTTGATACGATCGGCGGAGAATTTGAACCCGTTCAAAGGGGGAGCAGGTCATGATCGAGTCGACCGTGCCCGACCGAACCGACACACCGGCCGTCGCCCTGGGCCGCACGGCCTTGGCTCTCGGAGCCGTCTCCGCCGTGGGCGCATGGGTGCCCGTGCTCGCATTCTTCACGCTCCCGTGGGGGGCCATCGCCGGAGCCCTTGCCGTCACCCTCGGCCTGGCGGGCATCCACTACGCCCGCAACGGCATCGGCCGCCTGTGGACCGCCGTCGCCGGAACCACCCTCGGTGCCATCGGATTCACCGCCGCCACCACCCTCGTCTGGTCGCTCGGCGCCTGACCGGGTCCCCCATGCCATGGGCCCGGCCGACGCCGTGCGGGCGCTTGCGCAGCGCCTGTCCGAGCGGTCTTCTCGGGCCCGCGACGCCGGCTACGGCACCTCGCTGTGGTGTCGCCAGTCGCCCACGCGATTCCGCCAGCCGGGCGGCCGGGAGGTGCCCCCATGCGTACGAGGGCGATCCTCCGCCTTGCGATACGTCCCCTCGGCCCTGGCGGGCCCGCCCGAGGAGGCCCCATGCATCTGACGCCGCGGGCCGATCCTCAAAGGTCGCCAGGATGAGGACCTAGCTTCCGCCCCCGATCATCGACATCAGCAGCTGGTGGGTTTTGCCGTCGGCGGCCACGACGAGTCCCCGGCCTGACTGCCCGACCGGAGCGCCGTCGATCCCGGTGACCACGCAGCCGGCTGCCTGGCACAGGGCGATGCCGGCGGCGAAATGCACGCTCCCGGACAGGTCGCCCCCGTCCGTGACGTACGCGGCGCGCCTGCCGGCGGCGACCCAGGCCAATGCCAGCGTCGTGGACACGACGCGGGGCCGGAACCGTTCCGCGAACCCGGTGTGCGCCAGCAGGTCCACAGCCCGGAAGCCGGGCGCGCTGGGGAACGGCGGGTCCAGATTGACATCCACCAGTCGGGTGGCGGGCGTGGGCGCCAGCGTGGCATCGGCGCCGTCGTGCCGTACCCGGGCGGTCTCACCGTCGGTGAAGAAGACCTCACCGCTGAACGGGTCGGCCACCGCCGCCGCACCGCCGCGCAGGGACACGTTGACGGCCACCAGCATGTTGCCGACGGCGTAGTTCAACGTGCCGCACAAGGGATCCACCAGCCATTGGCGCGCGGCCCCCGCGACGCCCTGCTGCCCGCCCTCTTCGCCGAGCACGGCGTCATCGGGTCTGGCGGCATGAAGGATGCCGAGTATCGTCTTCTCGGCCTCCAGGTCGGCGGCGGTGGCGAAGTCCCCGGCGCCCTTGTCGATGCGGGTGAGCCGCCGGCCGTACATGCTGCGCACGACGTCCGCGCCCGCCCGCGCCGCGGCTGTCGCGACCTCGGTATCGTCAAGATCCGCATACGAGTTGATCACGTCCGGCAGGATATCGGCGGCGAGAAATGCCGTCGGGCGGCTCCTTCCGCGAGCGGGGGCGACGCCCTCGGTGTCCGCCCCCGGCGTGAAGCCGGCGTCATCGCCGGCCATGGCAAAGCCTGATCGGCGCAGAACGGGTGACACGACGCGGGCTGCCTCGGTCGCGCCCCAGCGACCACCGAGAGCAGCTACCACCTGCGCTCACCCCGTGGAGGCCTGGGGGAGTGGCGGCTAGGGTGAGGTGAGAGCCCGCGGGAACCCGGAGCCGTGATGCGCGGACATCGTCCGGAACAGCCCGACAGCGCGCAGCAACTTCTGACCGCTCTCGGGCAGCTCGTCGATCAGGCCCTGGAACGGATCAAGTTCCAGCGGGCCAGGGTCGAGCTGGCCATGGCTCTGCAGCGCCACATGCTGCCGCCCGGACTGCCGGAGCTGCCCGGACTGCACTTCGCCGCACGGTACATGCCGTCCCGTGACGGTCTGGACGTGGGTGGCGACTGGTACGACGCCTTCGTGATGAACGACGGGTCGCTGGGGATCGCGATCGGCGACGTACAGGGCCACGATGTGGAGGCCATCGCGTTCATGGGGCAGGTGCGGACCAGCCTGCGGGCCATCGCGGAGTCCACGAAGGACACCCGGGAGGTGCTGGGCCGCGCCAACGACCTGCTGATCTCCATGGGGTGCGGCCTGTTCGCGACCTGCTGTTTCCTGCGTTTCGACCCGGTCACCCGCGATCTCACGGTCTCGCGGGCCGGTCATGTCCCGATGGTCTGGGCAACGGCCGGAGGCCGCTCGGGGGTCGCGCTCGACAGCGGCGGGCCGCCGCTCGGCGTGGTGTCGGGGGAGCGCTATCCGGTGACCCACCGGCGTCTGACGGAGGCCGGGGTCATCGTGCTGGTCACCGACGGAGTGGTGGAGGGCCCCGAGTACCCGATGGAGACCGGCCTGGCCGAGGTGGTCCGGCTGGTGCGCGCGGGGTTCGACGCCGATCCCGAGGTGCTGGCCTCCGCGGTCGTCGAAGTGGCCGACATGACGGGACACCGCGACGACGCGGCGGTCCTCGTCGTCCGCTACGACGGCGCGCAGGAGCCACTGTGACCCCTGGGCGTCCCCGGAGTCGCAGCGCCCGGGATGCGGGCGCAGACTGCTGTGGTGCGCAATACGGAGGTCGGCAGCCGCGGGTCCGCTGCGCTGCGCCACTACGGGGCCGCCGCTCTGCGCATCCTCGTCTTCGCCGCCGTCTACTACGGCGCCGCCCGGATCGGGCTTCTCCAGCAACTGGTGCGTGGCCAGGTCACGCCCCTGTGGCCGCCGACGGGCGTCGCGCTGGCCGGGCTGCTCGTCCTGGGGCTGCGTATCTGGCCGGGCATCGCGCTCGGCGCGTTCCTGGTGAATGTGTCTCTGGGACCGTCGGTGGTCTCCGTCCTCGCCATCGCGGCCGGCAACACGGTGGCACCGGTCTGCGCGTACCTGATGCTGCGCGGGGTCGGATTCCGCACGGAACTGAACCGTCTGCGGGACGTGCTGTCCCTGGTCTTCCTCGGCGCGCTGGCCGGCATGCTGCTCAGCGCGACCGTCGGCAGCGGAGTGCTGGTGCTCTCCGGGGCGTTGGCCCCGGGCGACTTCTGGCCGACCTGGTCGGTGTGGTGGACCGGAGACGCGATGGGGATCCTCGTCGTCACACCTTTCCTCCTCGTGCTCCGCAGAGCGCGGTGGCCGTCGCGGTCCGTGCCCGGTCGCCGCTGGCTCGAAGCGCTGCTGCTGGCGTTCGGGACGGTGTGCGCCACACTTCTGGCGACGCGCACGCCCCACTCGACCCTGCTCTTCCTCGTCTTTCCCTTCCTGATCTGGGCGGCCTTCCGCTTCCGCCTGGCGGGTGCCGCCCCCTGCGCACTCGTGGTGTCGACGCTGGCGATTCTGGCTGCCGCCGGGGACAGCGGCCCGTTCACCGGGGAGGGGCTCCTCTCCGCGATGGTCACGCTCCAGGCCTTCAACGGGACGACAGCGCTGACGGCTCTCCTCGTCGCGGCCGTCATCACCGAACGCGACGAGACCCACGAGGAGATCAAGCGGGTCTGCGCGCGGCTCGCGGAGATGGTGGCGCAGTTGGAGCCTCGGCCCGAGTCGTACGAACTCCCGCCCGAGGATCCACCGCCGTAACACCGAGGCTCATGGCCATGTGGGACAGCATCCTGCCGGCATACGCCGACCGCAGCCGCGTCATCCCGCCCGCCTGCCGCAGGCAGGTGATCCGCGTGAACGGCGACGTACTGCCCACTCTGCTGGTGGACGGCTACCTCGCCGGCGTCTGGCGCCCCGTCGACGGAGGTGTCGAGGCCACGGCCTTCCACTACCTGCCTGGCCATGTCTGGGAGGGGCTGGCCGCCGAGGACAGGTCGCTGACGGGGTTCCTCGCCGATCGTGACCAACGGGTCCACAGCCGCTACGACCACGGGTGGGCCAAGGGACCGCCGAGCGCGGAGGCGCGGCTGCTGCCGGGGAGACTGAGCCGACGGGCCCCTCGAGCGGTCAGCCGGTCCGCGGGCCGGCGGTGAACGTGACGGGGAGTCGCACCGGGCCGCGGAGTCCGCCCGGTCGCCACCTCAGCTCGTCCGGCGGCACGGCCAGGGCCAGGTCGGGAAGGCGGCGCAGCACCGTGCCGATGGCGATCTGGCCCTCCAGCCGGGCGAGCGGCGCGCCCAGGCAGTAGTGGATGCCGTGCCCGAACGCCAGATGGCCGTTGTCACGCCGGGTGACGTCCAGCCGGTCCGGTTCCGGGAACCGCGCCGGATCGCGGTCGGCGATCGCGGAAGCGATCACCACGGTCGCCCCCCGCGGGACGGTCACGCCCGCGATCTCGACGTCCTCGCGTGCGAACCGGGCGATGCCCGGGCTGACCGGGCCGTCGTAGCGGAGGAACTCCTCGATCGCGCCCGGCAGCAGCTCGGGATCGGCCCGCAGCAGCTCTAGTTGGCCGGGGTGGGCGAGGAGCGCGGCGATGCCGCCGCCGATCAGGTTGACCGTCGTGACGTACCCGGCCACCAGCAGCAGGAACGTCATGGCGATCAGCTCGTCCTCGTTCAGCCGCTGCCCCTCGTCGCGGGCGCTGATCAGCGCACTGAGGAGATCGTCCGCGGGCCGGGCGCGCTTGGCCTCCAGGAGCTTCGTGACGTACGCACGCATCCGCTGCCACGCCTCGTTCACGACAGCCGGGTCCGGCATCTTCTCGCCGCGCATGAGCATGTCGTCGGTCCAGCGCTGGAAGTCGTAGCGGTCGTCCACCGGCACGCCGAGCATCTCGCTGATCACCGTGACCGGCAGGGGCAGCGCGAAGTCCGCGACGAGTTCGGCCCGGCCGGCCGGCACGACTGCGTCGAGCAGCCGGTCGGTGATCTCCTGGATCCGCGGCCGCAGCTCGGCGACCCTGCGCGCGGTGAACGCCTTCGAGACCAGACGGCGCAGCCGGGTGTGGTCGGGCGGATCGGAGCGCAGCATGTTGCTCATCATCGACTCGCGCTCGAAGTCGGGCAGCTGCTCCATGAGCCGCGGGTCAGAGGCGTCACGGACATCGCTGCTCAGCCTCGGGTCGGACAGGGCGGCGAGCCCGTCCTCATAGCGAGTGACCAGCCAGGCGTCCAGCCCGCCCGCGATGACGGCGCGCCGGACCGGGCCGTCCTCACGCAGCTGTCGGTAGAGCGGGAAGGGATCCGTCACGAAGGCCGGGTCCGCGTAGGGGAGAAGGACCGGCTGCTGACTCATCATGCCTCCCGGGCACGTAGCGACCATGGGCGCGGTTTGCTGCTGCTTGAGGGTATATACCCAAGAGTGACCGATCCGCGGAACAAGCGAAGGGAGGGTCGTGATGGACGCGAAGAACGCCACGGAGGCGGGGGAGCGGAGCACGTGCTGCGTGGTGGGCGGCGGACCCGCCGGAATGGTCCTCGCCCTGCTCCTGGCCCGGGCCGGGGTGGAGGTGACGGTCCTGGAGAAGCACGGCGACTTCCTGCGCGACTTCCGCGGCGACACCGTGCATCCGACCACCCTCGCGCTGCTGGAGGAGCTCGGCCTCGGCGAGCGGTTCGCCCGGCTGCCGCAGCGCCGGGTCACGACGATCCAGCTGCCCCTCGGCCCCGATCGTTCGCTGGTCACCGTCGGAAACATCGGCGCGCTGCGCGGCCGGTACAACTACGTCGCGCTGGTGCCGCAGTGGGACCTGCTCGACCTCCTGGCCGACGAGGCCCGGCGGGAGCCGTCCTTTTCTCTGCGCATGAGCACCGAGGCGACCTCCTTCCTCATGGAACGGGGACGCGTCACCGGGGTGGCCTATCGCACCGCCGACGGCCGCACCGGCGAGCTGCGGGCCACCCTCACCGTGGCCTGCGACGGGCGGGGGTCGCTGGCCCGCTCGCTGCCCGACCTGGGGCTGCGGAGTTTCGGCTGCCCGATGGACGCGTGGTGGTTCCGGCTGCCGCGGCGCGAGCATGACCCTCACGGGCTCGTGGGAGGCGTCGGCGACCGGTTCCTCAGCGCCATGATCGACCGTGGGGACTACTGGCAGTGCGCCGCGCTGATCCCCAAGGGCAGCGACGCACCGCTCCGCGAGGCCGGTCTCGACCGGTTCAGGGGCGTGTACGGGGCGGCGGTTCCGTGGATCGCGGACCGGATGCGCAGCCTCGGGTCGTGGGACGAGGTGAAGCTGCTCGACGTACGGCTCGACCGGCTACGGCGCTGGTACCGGCCGGGGCTGCTGTGCATCGGCGACGCGGCGCACGCCATGTCGCCGGTCTTCGGTATCGGCATCAACCTGGCGGTCCAGGACGCCGTGGCTGCGGCGCGCCACCTCGTCGGACCGCTGGGTGACGGCGCGGCCGGCCTGCCGGCGGCCGTGCGCCGCGTCCAACGCCGCCGCCTGCCGACCACGGCCGCCACCCAGGCCCTCCAGCGTTTCGCCCACGCCCACGTGATCGAACCCGTACTGCTGGGACTGCCGCCCTTCGGCAACCCCAAGCGTGCCAAGCGCCTGGCCGAGCTGGTCACCACCTCGCGCCGGCTGAACCGGCTGCCGGCGTACTTCCTGGCCTACGGGGCCCTGCGCGAGCGACCCCCGGCAGCGTCGGTGCGCCGAACGGCCACGCGCTGAGGCCGGTGACGACGGGCCGCGACGGCCTTGGACCCGGACACGCGAGCCGGCCGCCCGCATCCGCTTGTCCGTCGTTCCGGCACCGCACTACCGTGCCGATGTGGATCTCTTCTCACGCTCGTGGACGGCGTTGCGCACGGCGGTCGCCGAGCTTCCCGACGAACATTTCGCCCAGCCGTCCGGCTGCACCGGCTGGCTCGTACGGGACCTGGTGTGCCACCTGATCATCGACGCACAGGACGTCCTGATCACCCTGGTGACCCCCGCCGACACGGAACCGACGCGCGACGCGGTGACGTACTGGGAAGTCGCCAGGACACCGCCGACCGGTGACGGCCCGTTCGACGCGCTGATCGTCCGGCTGGCCGCCGCGTACGAGGAGCCGTGGATGCTCAAGTTCCACTTCGGTGACGTCGCCGCCGCCGCCGGTCGCGCCGCCGAACTGGCCGACCCCGCCCTCCGGGTCAGTACCCGCGACGAGGTTCTCACCGCGGGCGACTACCTTCGCGCGTACGTCCTGGAGTGGACACTGCACCACCTCGACCTGATCGCGCATCTGCCGGACGTGGCAGGGCCGTCCGCGGAGGCACTGGCGCAGTCACGCCTCCTGCTGGAGAAGATCGCCGGAGCCGCGTTCCCCGCGTCGTTCTCCGACAAAGACGCGTTGCTGGTCGGCACCGGACGGCGTGCCCCGACCGACGCGGAGACGGCCCAACTGGGCGAACTGGCCAAGCAACTGCCCTACGTCGTCGGGTGACCGTCCGGCCTGACGGGGCCGGCGCCCACGGGATGGGGCCGACGGCCGATGGTCGGCGCGGAACGAAATCAGGACAAGCCCTCTCGTCGCCCTTCAGGAGAGGTGTAGACCATTGCTAACGTCGGCGCGACACCGTCACCCGCAGTATCTGCCGTGATCGGAGATCCTCCGTGTCCAGCCAGCACGAGCACGAACCCCTCGCCCCACCAGCCACCCCCGCTTATCGGCGCATCGCCGTCGCCCTGGGTCGCGACATCCGCGACGGGCGCATCGAGCCGGGCAGCCGGCTGCCCGCAGAGCGGGCGCTGGCCCGTCGCTTCGGCGTGAACCGCCAGACCGTCCGCGTCGCACTGCAACTTCTGCGCGAGCAGGGTTTCGTCACGACGGAAAAACGCGGAAGTTTCACCCGTGCGCCCGCCGCGGCGGCGCCCCTCGTCGAACCGTCGTACTTTCCCGGCGGAGCGGACTCCCTTCTCGGCCCCCGCACCGAGGCGCGGCTGAACGCGGTCAGTGTCGCGCCCGAAATGGCCGCAGTCCTCGGCCTGGCGCCCGGCGAGACGACCCTGGTGCACCACCACCGCACTTTCGACGCCGACGGAGAGTCGGTCCAGGACGCCATCACCCACTTCACCCGGACCGCGATCACCGAGGTCCCCGAACTCCGCCGCTATCACCGCCGGCCGCCCGGCCGTCAGCCCGAACTGCGCCTGCGGTACGAGTGGATGGACCGCGCGGGCCTTGCGCCCCGGGTACGCGAATCCATCACCGTGACCCGTCCGGACACCGCACCGTCGCAAGAGCGGCACCCCCGGCTGTCGGTCCGCCGCCAGGTGCACGACGCGCGCGGCCGCCTGCTGGAAGTCACCGATCTCTGCTTCAGTCCGCGCTGGGAAGAGGTCGCTTTCGAGTTCTCGGGCCGGTCCCTGCCCCTTGGGAAAACGGTCGTGGTCACCCGGCCGTGACGCCGCCCCCGAGCCGCTGCTCGAACGGGTTCGCCCCGACGGTGCGTACGCCGGTCGGGGGCCGACGTGGCGCCGGCGCCCACCGATGGGCCTAGCACCATGTGCCGGCTCCGGCAAGCCGCCTTACGTTCGGGGCAGGCGAACAGAAAGGCTTCTGATGTCACGTCCTGCCCCCACCACCCGTAACCGACTGCTCGTCAGGACGCTGGTGACAGCCCTCCTGTGCGCGCCCGTCCTCCTGCTCGCAGCACCCGTCCAGGCGATGGGGCACACGGCCCGAGGTGTCGACTGGGACGCCATCGCCCGGTGCGAGTCCTCCGGGAACTGGCGCGCCAACACCGGGAACGGGCAGTACGGCGGTCTGCAGTTCACCCGGTCGAGCTGGGCGGCGGCGGGCGGCCTGCGGTACGCGTCGCGGGCCGACCTGGCGACACGGTCCGAGCAGATCGCCACGGCAAGGAGGCTGGCCGACCTGCAGGGCATGGGTGCCTGGTCCTGCGCCCGGCGGTGAGCAGCGGCACTCGCCGCAGGCCGGTCGTCCGGCCTCAGCGCCGGTGGTGCGGCTGCGAGCCCTGTACCTGTGTCCCGCGGGAGGTGTCGTCGTCGAGGACCTCGTCCCCGTAGAGGCCCTGCACCCAGTTGGTCTGGTAGACGGTGTCGAGGTATCGCTCGCCCAGGTCCGGGGCAATGGCCACCGCGGTCAGTCCCCGCGCGTCGTGCCGGTCGAGCCAGTCCGTCGCGCCGCTGACCACCGTGCCCGTGGAACCGCCGAAGACAAAACCCCTTCTGGCCAGGCGGCGGCAGGTGCGGATGGTGTCCACCTCCTCGACGCGCACCGCCTCGTCCACATACGACTCGTCGAGCAGCGGCGGCCGTACGCTCATGCCCAGGCCGGGAATCATCCGGCGGCCCGGTTCGCCGCCGAAGATGACCGAGCCGGCGGCGTCCACCGCGACGATCCGCACCGGGCGGTGCCACCGCCGGAAGTAGCGGGCGCAGCCCATCAGCGTCCCGGTGGTGCCGACACCGATGAAGAGAACGTCCAGTCGTGGGAACGCGCGGGCGATTGCCGGACCGGTCCGCGCGTAGTGGGCTTTCCAGTTGTTGGCGTTGGTGTACTGGCTGAGCCACAGGCACCGGTCGTCCGAGTCGCAGAGCTCCCGCACGTACGCGAGTCGCGCCGCCAGGAGGCTGCCGTGCGAGCCCGGCGAGGCGACGACATGCACCTGACTGCCCAGCGCCTCCATCATGAGCCGGGTCGACAGGTTGCACCGGGAGTCCGTCACGCAGATGAACCGGTAGCCCTTGCTCGCCGCGATCATGCTCAGTGCCACGCCGAGGTTCCCGGACGAGGACTCGACAAGGACCGAATCAGGTGCCAGAGTCCCGCTCCGCTCGGCGGCCTCCACCATCTCGGTCGCGGCCTTCAGCTTGATCGAACCGGCGAAGTTGAACCCTTCGCACTTGAGGAACAGGGGGTGCCCCAGGATCGACCGGAGGTCGACGTAGAGCTCCTCCTCGTTGAAGGCCTGAGGAACGGATATTACGGGCACGACGGCCTCCTCGTCAGTGGCCGGCACCTCGGGGGCTCATGGGGGGAGCCGTACCGGGGATCGCGGCGGGTCGGGCGTTGATGTGCGGCGCCGTCGACGCCGAACTCTCCTGGGATGGGGCGGACATGTGCCTCCTTGTCGTCACGTCCGGGGCCGGCCGGCTGCTCATCCGTACCGGCGCAGTTCTTCGAAGAAGTCGTCGATGATCCGCAGTTCTCCGGCGCGGGCCACCTCGTCGTAGACGTACTTGCCGACCGCCAGATCGAGCACACCGAGGCCGAACGGCGAGAACACCGCCGGCCGGTCCGCCGGCACACGTACCCGCCCGGCCATCACGTCGTCCAACGTGCCGTGGACGAAGTCCCGGCTACCCGTGAGCTGTTCGGCCAGATGTGGTGACGTGGCCGCCCGCAGGCAGTGGTCGACGTCGTCGACGATGTTGGTCGAGGCAAGCAGGATCTGCGGTGCGAGGTCGCGCAGGGACACATGCAGGACCAGCGGGTTGTGGACGAACCACGAGAGGTCGTCGACATGCGGCTCACCGGCGACCGTGGCGAAGACGACCAGGTCGCTCTGCCGGATCAGTTCCCTGGCGCTGTCGTGCACGGTGATGCGGCTGTCGGTGCCCGACTGCTCCAGATAGAGGCGGAAGCCCGCCGCGCTCTCGCGGGACACGTCGTGCACGCCGATCTCGTCGAAGGACCAGCCGGTGCCCGCCAGGAAGGTGTGGATGTAGCGGGCGATCAGGCCCGCACCGAAGAATCCGACGCGGGCGGGGCGCTGACGGTCACGGCTGAGCCAGTCGGCTGCCGCGGCTGCGGACGCTGCCGTCCTGGTGGCGCTGATGATCGAGCTCTCCATGCACGCGAACGGGTAGCCGGTGGCGTGGTCGTTGAGGATGAGCACGGCCGACGCCCGGGGGATGCCGGACTCCACGTTTCTCGGGAAGCTGGAGATCCACTTCAGGCCGTCGACCCGTGAGTCCCCGCCGATCGAGGCGGGCAGCGCGATGATGCGCGACGACGGCCGGTCGGGGAAACGCAGGAACGAGGACGGTGGGTTCACCGAACGACCGCTGCCGTGCAGCCGGTACGTGGCCTCCACCAACTCCACGACAGCCTTCTCGCGCCCTTGGAGGGCGTTCTTGACCTGGGCTCCCGAGATGACCGCGAACGGGGGTACCGCCAGCTGGTCGGACGCTGCTTCAGTCGAGGTGAATCGGGCGGTGGTCATGCGACAGCCCTCCCGGAGTCGGGTGCACAGTCCTTCGTACGAACCGGATCCGCCATCGCCACCACCACGTCACGCGGGCCCTGGAAGGCCTCCCTGCTGTGCGCGGTACGGATGTTGTCGACGATCAGAAGGTCACCGGCCTGCCACGGCCTGCGTACGGTGTGCGCGTCGTAGGTCTTGTTGAGGAGGTCCACGATGTCCTCGGTGACGGGATCGCCGTTGCCGTAGCAGGTGTTGAAGGGCAGGCCGTCGGCGCCGTACTCCTCGATCAGGTACTCCCTTACCTCGGGGGCCATCGTCCACTCGTTGAGGAACGCGATCTGGTTGAACCAGCAGCGCAGGCCCGTGACCGGGTGGTGCACCACCGCGCTGCGGCGCTGCCGGGTGCGCAGTCCGCCGTCGGGCTGCCAGGCGAACTCGATCGCGTTGGCACGGCAGTAGCTTTCGACCGCTTCCCGGTCGTCGGTGCCGAACGCATCGGCCACGGTGGCCCCGATCTCGTCGTTGTAGCTGCGGGTGAGCAGCCAGCCCTCCCGCTCGAAGCGGTCCGTGAGCTCCGGCGGCAGTGCCCCCAGCACAGCGGCCGCGTCGGCCACGCAGGTCGCACCGCCCTCTTCGGGCGGGTCGAGGCACGCGAAGAGCATCAGACCGGGGAACTCGGTCGCGTAGCTCAGCTCGTGATGCATGCACATCGGCTGGTTCGGCGGCCACTTCGCCGAGGAGTACACGCCCTCGGAGTAGATCTGCCGGGAAGTGAACGCCTCCCGCTCGGTGACGGGAGCGTCGGTCAACTCCCGGACGACCGCGGTGACCCCGCTCGCATCGCGGAGATCCAGACCGCGGATCATCAGCGCTCCGTGCTCGGTGACGAAGGCGCGCAGCGGGTCCCGCTGTTCGGCTGCCCAACGTGCCGGGTCGGCGGCGGCTGCCACCCGCAGGGTCGCGGGTGCGCCGGGGTCTGTCTCGACTGGGAGCAGTGCGGGCATCTTTCTTCCTTTCGTCACGGCTCAGCGCTGAGCCGGTGAGGGGCGGCTCGTCCGGCCGTCGATCAGGGCGGCCAGGTCGGCGAGGACGGGATGGGCGGTCAGGTCGGTGAGCGAGACCGCTCGGTCGAGGGAGATCGCGAGCCGCACCGCCGACAGGGAGGTGCCCCCACGGTCGAAGAAGTGGTCCTGCCTGCCCACCCGCTCCAGCGGAATGCCGAGCACCTTGGCCCAGGCTGCCGCCAGGCGCAGTTCGGTCGGAGTGCTGGGGGCCCGGTAGCCGTCCTCCGTCGCGTCGAGTTCCTCGGCGAGTACCGCCAGTGCCTTCTTGTCGATCTTCCCGTTCGCGGTCAGCGGCAGGCTCTCCCGGTGGTGGAGGGTCGTCGGGACCATGTACTCCGGCAGCGACCTGGCAAGCCGTTCCCGCAGGACGTCCGTCCCGATCGGCGCACCGGCCGAGTAGAACCCGACCAGGTCCTTGCGTCCCGCCCGTTCGACGACCACCACCGCACCGTCGCCGACCCCCGGCACCGTCAGGAGCGTGTTCTCGATCTCGCCGAGCTCGATACGGAACCCTCGGATCTTGACCTGTGCGTCCCGCCGGCCCAGGAACTCGAGCTTCCCGTCCGGCCGCCAGCGGCCGAAGTCCCCGCTGCGGTGCAGCCGGCTGCCCGGGCGGTGCGGGTCCGCCATGAAGGAGAGCCGGGTGCGCTCGGCGTCGTTGACGTAACCCCGGCCGACGCAGACACCGGAGAAGACGATCACACCGGGGGCGCCGAGCGGGACCGGCGACAGGTTCTCGTCGACGACGTAGACGCTCACGTTGTTGACGGGCCGTCCGAGCGGGACCCGCCCGGTGTCCGGCACACGGTCCATGACCTCGTGGTTGGTGTCGTCCGACGTCTCGGTCAGGCCGTAGGCGTTGACCAGCCGGATACCTGGTTCGGCCGCGAACCAGCGCTGCACGAGCTCCTTCTTCAGCGCCTCGCCGGTGACCGACACGCACCGCAGATCCGACAGGGTGCGGGGGTGGCGCTCCAGCCCGGACAGCACGACGTCCAGGTACGACGGCACCACTTGGAGCACGCCGACCCGGCCGTCGACGATCGTGTCGAGGAACCGCTGGACGTCGAGGACCGCCTCCTGCTCCACCAGCAGGGTCCGTCCGCCCACGAGAAGCGGTGCCACCAGCTGCCACATGGAGATGTCGAAACACTGCGGGGCGGTCTGGGCGACGACCGTGCCCTCGCCGATACCCAGGTCGTCGATCTTGGCGTACAGGTGGTTGAGCATGCCCGCGTGCTCGCACATCGCGCCCTTGGGGGTGCCGGTGGAGCCGGAGGTGAAGTAGACGTAGGCGAGCCGGTCGGCGGGGAACGTGATGCCGAGGTCGCCGTCGGCCGGACTCTCGATGAGTGTGGCGTCGATGAAGAGCCTGCGGGTCCCGGGCAGGGACTTCAGCGCCTGGTCCACGTTCACCGTGGCGGCCGCTTCGGTCAGCACGAGCCGGCATTCGGCGCGGGAGAGCATGGTGGCGATGCGGTCCGCCGGGAAGTGCGGCTCGATGGGCAGGTAGGCGCCCCCGGCCTTGAAGACCGCGAGGACGGCGGCCATCCAGTCCAGGTTGCGTTCGGTCACGACGGCGACGACACCTTCGGGGCGCAGCCCGTTCTCCAGCAGGGCGTGCCCCAGCCGGTTGGCGCGCGCGTTGAGCTCGCGGTAGGTCAGCCGGCGGCCGGCGTGTTCGGCGGCGACGGCGTCCGGATGGTCCCGTACCCGCTCCTCGAACAGCTCGTGGAAGCGGCGGTCGGGCAGCTCGCGGCGCGGCCCTGCGAGCCCGTCGATCTGGGCCCGGAGTTCCTCGGCGGACAGCAGGCTGCTGCGCCCGTGTTCGGCGTCCGGATCACCGGCGATCAACTCGAGCGCGGTGAGGTGGTAGCCGGCGATCCTCGCCGCCGCGTCCTCGTCGAGCGCGTCGGTCCGGTACCGCAGCCGGAGGGCGCGGCGGCCGTCGACGTCGGGAAGAGCCACGCAGAGCACGGCGTCCTCGGCCGGGCCGCGGCCGTCACCCACCGCATCGAACACGACCTCGGGCCGTGTTCCGGCCGTCACTGGTTCGCCGGCACCGGTCGGCGGGAGGTCCTGGCGTGCGAGCAGCATGGACACGGCCCGATGGGTGTCGGCCAGCAGCTCGCGCCAGGTGCCGGCCGCAGTCGTCAGCCGGCAGGGTGACGGCGCGGCGCCCGGTGACGTCACGCACGAGGTGACGACGGCCTGTTCACCGCAGAGCGAGGCGAGCACCTTGGCATGCGCGGCCAGCAGCACCGACTCCAGCGGCACGCCCGTCTCGTCGGCCAGGCGGCTCAGTGCCGAGACCAGGTCGTCGGGGATGGCCGTCTCGTGTTCCGCGCTGCCCGGCACCGGAGCAGTGGTCCAGCGCGGTACAACGGTGAAGCCACCGGGTACGGCCCTGCGTTCGGTCAACGACGTTGCCATCAGAATCCACCTCCCGTGGCGCCGCGCTCCTGGTCGAGCGGCCGTGCGGGGTTCCCGCCCCACCGCGCCCCGTCCGGGACGGTTTCGCCCTTCATGAGGAAGGAGTCGGCCTCGAGCAGGGCGCCGTCGCCGATCGTGACGCCGTAGTGGACGAAGGCGCCGACCCCGAGGGTGCAGCCCGAGCCGAT
This sequence comes from Streptomyces sp. NPDC006283, assembly GCF_040613325.1. NCBI lineage: Bacteria > Bacillati > Actinomycetota > Actinomycetes > Kitasatosporales > Streptomycetaceae > Streptomyces > Streptomyces sp. NPDC006283. Next base: position 34,961 of record NZ_JBEXRZ010000023.1, read on the forward strand.
CGCGATGAAGTCGGACTTGAAGGTGCCGTCCTCCTGCGAGTGGCACTGGACGACGCTGCCGGCGTTGAGCGTGCACTCGTCGCCGATGGTGGCCATCGCCCGCTCGGTGATGCTGCAGCCGTCGTCGAACACCATGCGCCCGATGCGGACGCCCAGCAGCCGCCAGACGACGTTCTTGAACGGGGTCCCGTTGAAGATCCGCAGGTAGTTCTCCGACGGCACCTTCCAGTAGCGTTCACGGCGCCAGAATCGGCGGTCGTAGATGGAGCAGAACAGCGCACCCAGCGGGTTGAACGCCGTGGTGATGCGCTCGACGAACACGAAGTACAGGGTGCTGAACAGCAGCACGAGCACATTCGCCAGTGCGACTGCCGACACCCCGAGCCGTCCGTAGAGCTCCGCGGCGGCCGAGAAGAGCACCGTGACGACGAAGAAGTAGAACCAGCCCATCAGCAGAAACCGAGCGATGGTGCCGGCGTTGTGCCGGGTCTTGGCCCGCAGGAGGGTGCGCAGCGCGTCGCCGCTCGTCAGATCGTCGAACGTACTGTCCCGCGCGACCGAGCGCGGGATCTCGAAGCTGGGCGAGCCGAGCAGCCCGACCCCTTCACGGATCTCCCCATCGACGGGGATCGCCACCTTCGTCGCGAGCAGGCAGTTGTCGCCGGTCCTTCCCCGCGAGGGGTAGGCGATCCGGTTCCCGAGGAAGTTGTGCGCTCCGATGGAGGTACGGGACACCAGGAAGGACGTACTCGAGTACTCGGCGTTCATCATCGACAGACCGTCAGCGACCATCGTGCCTCTGCCGACCGAACTCAGGTACGGCGTCTCGTGTTTCACCATGGTGCCGAAGTTCGACCCGGTCTGCTCGAACGTCGAGAGGTTCCAGCCGGCCCAGCGGAGGTAGTGGACGATGGCGACGCTGTCGCCGAACAGACGGGTCATGAAACGCCGGTTGGTCAGCACGACCACGACCCGGTGCGCCGCGTGGGCCACGCCGTAGAGGGGGTGGACCCGGTCCGGTGTGACGATTTTGCCGAGCAGCCTGGGGACGGTGCCCATGACGAGGAGGCCGGCCAGGATGCCGCCGAAGAACCAAACGGCGGTGACACCCAGCATGTCGACGTAGAACACCCAGCTGGTGAGGACCGTCGGCCCCGGTTCCAGCGCCACCGCGAGCTGTGGCATCGCGGCGAGAAGGACGTCCACACCGCCGATCACGAGCGGTACGTAGAGCAGCAGCACGGTCACCAACTGCAGCACCCCGTGGGTCGTCCTGCGCAGAAGACCGCAGGAGGCGGGAGCCGCGACCCGGAAGTCCACGTCGGTCTGCTGCGCCGGCGAACCGTGCCAGTGCTCGCCCGCCGGCACCGCCTGTCCCCTGTACAGGGTGGAGGCGTGGCCCAGCTGCGAGCTGTCGCCCAGCGAGGTGTCGATGTCGATCACCGTCGCCTCGCTGACGTACACGTTCTTCCCGAGCGTCACGGAGCCCGTCTGGATCATCCTGTCGTGCGCCTGGTAGCAGCTGATGAACGAGTCCTTGCGGACCACGGTGTCGTCGCCGATGGTCAGCAGGTCGGTGCACACGGGAAGATTCCGGGAGAAGACCGTGACGCCGCGCCCTATCTTCGCGCCCAGAGCCTTGAGGTACAGCGAATAGAGGGGTGATCCGACGAAGAGGACCAGTGGGTTCGACCGCACCAGTGTCTTGACGATCCAGAACCGGATGTAGGCCGGTCCCCACACCTCGAACCGGACGGGCTTCCAGCGGCCGATGAGCACCCACTTGACCAGGATCGGCAGGCCGCACAGGACCACGAGGGTCACAGCACCGAAGACCACTGCCCGCAGATACGCGTCGAACAGGCCCGCTGCCGCGGATATCCACTCGTACCCCTGCACCGTGACCGCTGCGAGGAGGTAGGCGTAACCGAGAAAGCACAACAGCTGGGACACACCGCACAGCACGTAGTGCGACCGCCGGGTCGGGGCGGTCGGCTCCGAGGCCTGTGGGGCGTGCGCCTCAACCGGGGGAGCCGGAGTGGGATCCGCGAGAGCCGTCGCGAGTGCCCTGATGGTCGGGTGCCGGTACACGTCTTTCATCGACACCGACGGCAGATCGGCCCGCTTCCGCACCTTTGCGCAGAAGTGTGCCATGACCAGCGAATCGGCACCGAGCTCGTCGAAGAAGTGACTGTCGGGCCGTATCTCACTGCCGCCCGCCACATCGGCGAGCAGCTCGGTGAGTATCTGTTCGGTGTCGGAGGGCGATCCCGCGCCGACGTCGACGCGGGAGAGGGTGACTTCTTTCAGATCCATGGGCAACGCTTCGACAGGCTTTCCGGCCATGAGGTCTCCCTGGGGAAGGTCACACCACCGTCGCTCCACGCCGCGCCGTGCCGGCGGGCCTGTGGAGTGCGGAGGGGGAGTCGGCTGGGCAGCGGCCCCGCAACTCCCGCGCGCCCCCTCGGAGCGCGCAATGGTCGGTCTCCATGACCGTTGTTCTGCTGGGAAGGGGTACGGACCAGGCGAATCCTTCTTGCTCAATGATCGCCCATCTCGCCATATGGACCACCCGTGCTCAGTGCGGCCGCGGTGACCGCTGTGCTCGGCGCCTCTCCGGTCCCGTGACCTTTCAGGACAAGGACCGGAGCGGTCTGTGATCTCCCGGGTCGCGATCCGGCCGCCGCACGGCGACAGCTGCCGCGTACCCGGGTTCCGTGGCCACATCGGCCAGCAACCATGCCTGTTGCCACGCCGGTTGGGCTCCTGTGCCCACGTAGGTGAGAGCCGGTTCCAGATTCAACCCTACGCCCAGTGCCTTGAGTACCGCCTCTTTGCGGGTCCAGCAGCGGGCGAACGCCCGGGGACGGGCCTCGTACGGCACAACGGCCAGCTCCGCGGCCTCGTCCGGATGCAGCTGGGAGGTCAGTTCGTCGACGGCCGGCGTGCCCAGAAGCGTCTCGACGTCGACGCCCACCGGCCTCGACGCGAGCGCGATCAGCACCATCCCCCGGGTGTGCGAGAGTGAGAAGTGGACGCCGCTGTCCGGCACATACGGCCGCCCGTGCGGTCCACCGCAGTGTGAGCAGGGCTCACGCAACAGCGGCACAGTCTCCGGTGCCTGCCCCAGCCACTCGGCGAGGAGCCGCCGCAGCGTCACATGGGCCACCGCGTAGGCGTCCCGGTCCTGTGGCCACCGCAGTGCCGCGAGACGCGCGGACTCCGAGGCGTCCAGCAGATGGCGCTGGGCGGCAGCCTCCTCGGCGTGGTCGGGCACGCTGCCGGACCACAACAGTTCCAGCCCCGGCAGCGGTTGCGGTGTGCGGAGTTGCGCGTTGCGCGGCGCGGCACACCGGTGCGGTGCGCCCGGTGCATGAGCCTGAGCGTCATCGGCCATCACGCACGGTCGCCTTCCCGGTCGGACGACGGATCCGGGTCGATGCCGGCGTCGCCGTCTCCGGTTGCTCTGACGACGAGCAGGGCGACGTCGTCGTGGTCTCCGGGCTGTCGCAGGGCGTCCAGGAGCCAGTCGCAGGTGTCCTCCAGCGGCCGGCCCGGACGGTCGAGGAGGGAGACGAGGGCATCCAGCCGCTTGTCGATGGCGGTGCCGCGGGTCTCCACCAACCCGTCGGTGTAGAGGACGAGCTGGTCGCCCGGACACAGGCTCAGTGTGGTGGTGGCGAACGGGACCTCACCGACGCCGAGGGGAGCGCCGGTGGGCAGTTCGAGCAGTTCGGCCTTGCCGCCCCGACGGAGGAGTACGGGAGGCAGATGCCCGGCGAGGCAGATGCGGCAGCGGGCGTGGTGAGGGTCGTACACGGCGTAGACGCAGGTGGCGATGGCCTCCCCGAGGCCGGCGGTGACGCGGTCCAAGTGGTGCATGACCTGGTCGGGCAGCAGGTCCAGGTCTGCCAGGGTCCTGGTCGCGGTGCGCAGTTGCCCCATCGTGGCGGCGGCGTTGATGCCACTTCCCATCACATCGCCGACGACCAGGGCGGACTTGTCGGCCCCGAGGGGGATGACGTCGAACCAGTCGCCGCCGATCTCGCTCGTGGCCCGCGCCGGGCGGTAGCGGTAGGCGATGTCCAGCCCGGGCCGTTGGGGCGGCGGGTGGGGCAGCAGGCTGCGCTGGAGCGTCAGGGCGGTGCGGCGCTGCTCCTGCACCATACGGTGACGTTCGGTGACGTCGACGCTTGCTGTGGCCACGCCGAGCACCTTTCCGTTGGAATCCTCGAGCCGGAAGAACGAGATCGACCAGGCGTGCTCGTTGTCCGGGTCGGCCGGGGTCCGGCCGACCGTGTAACGGTCCAGCACGGGGACGCCCGTTTCCAGAACCCTGCGCATCGTCGACTCGAAGGCGGTGGACAGGGCAGGCAGCACCTCATGGACCGTCCGCCCCACATGGTCGTCCGCGCGCACACCGCTCAGCCGCTCCTCGGCCGCGTTGACGGTGACGTACCGGAGGTCGGTGTCCAGCACCGCCAGGCCGATCGGCGACTGGGACACGAGCCGCGTGGACAGGGCCAGGTCCCGTTCGACCTGCCGCAGGGTCTCCTGGTCCGTGGCCAGCCCCAAGGCGTAGAAGCCCTGGCGCTCGTCCAGCAGCCGCATGTTGCGGAACTCGACCATGCGGGTACTGCCGTCCTTGTGCCGGACCGGAAAAACGCCGGCCCAGCTGCCGCCGCCCGCCATGACCTGGGCGAACAGCTCCAGTACCTGGTCCATGTGGTCCTCATGGACCAGCAGGGGGGCGGCGAAGCGCCCCAGAGCCTCCTGCGGGCTGTAGCCGAACAGATCCTCGGCCTGCGGACTCCACAGCACGATCCGCCCCTCGGCATCCAGCACGACGGCGGCAACGCCCAGCACATCCATCAGTCCGCCCGGGCCTGACGCGACAGCGCTCGCCGCCCCGCGATCGCCCCGGAAGGGCTCTGCCGCCACCATGTCCCAGGCTCTCCTTCCGACCGGCCGCCACGCATGGCCCCGGCGAAGGCCGCGCCCCCAGCGGCCGGAGCCCCGGCCTCTCCATCGTCCCCCTCCGCCGCCCGCTCCCGCACGCCACCGCCGCGAGCGGCGCCTGGCGCAAGAGCCGCCGCCCCACCCCCAGGCGTCGCGCGTAGTCCTTGCACGAGTGGGAACACGCAGTTCAATGCCGAACGGACCGGTTGTTACGAGAGGCAGGAGGACGCCACATGGCTCCCGGGCCGCGAAAGTACGACAGGAGCCGGCCTTACCCGGAGGTCGTCGAGGAGCTCACCGCTCGGTTCGACGGCGACATCGACGACGTGACCGGTGCCCGCCTGGCGGCAGGGGCGTCTCTCGACGCCCTCGCGCGCAGGGATCCGCCGGGCTGCCCGCAGAGCCACGGCGACATTCGGCTGGTCGTCACGGAGCTGGCCGCCAACGCCGTCCAGTACGCCCCCGGCCCCTTCGTGCTGCGGATGCGCCGGACCTTCGACGGCCTGCACGTGACCGTACGCGACACCAACCCGCGTCCACCCGTGCCGCGGCCCTGCGATCCGGCACGCGGTACCGGCGGGCTCGGCTGGCATCTCATCCAGGCGCTCTGCCAGCAGGTCAGCGTGGTCCACGATTCGGGCGGGAAGGAAATCCATGTGTTCCTCCCGTGGTGAGATCGGATGAGATCAGGTGGGACCGGGACCACGGACAGCGGAAGCGGCCCCGGGAAGTCCACCGACCCACGCGGACGGCGGGCGTCGGTCCGCGCCGACGAGGAGAGGCGGTCAACGTGAGCACGAACATGGGCCAGGACGAGCGGCGCGTGGGCGTCCGGACGTACGCGGACGTCGATCTGGCGCTCAAGGACCTGGCGGCAAGAGGGGACGGCGCGCAGTTCTCCGCAGGTGAGGCCGCCGCTTTCGAATGGGCCACGGGCCGCACCGACCGTTCGCCGGTCACCGGGGCGCACGCACAGGCCATTCCCGACCTGCAACTGCTGACGGCCGAGGTGGACGCGGCCGTCGTCCACCTCGAGGACCCGACCACCGCCTCCGGCAACCGCGACTACATGCACGGTGTGCACGACGCTCTGGCCTGGCTCTGCGGACACAGCGACCAGCTCGGCCGAGCCGGTACGCGGCCGGGGTGGTGACGCGGAGACAGCCGCCCCGCCGGGGACCGTCCCCGCCTCCCGCATGGCGTGATGAAGGAGGGCTACCCGCCCCTTGACCGCGACGGATGCAGGGAAGCTCGGAGGGAGACGGTGGCGATGATCCTGGAAGCGGTTTCACTCCCTGCCGACGGGTCCACGAACGCAGGTGACCTGGTGGTCCCCCCGGATGCCCGGGGAGTGGTGCTCTTCGCGCACGGCAGTGGCAGTTCCCGGCACAGCCCCCGCAACAAGGCGGTGGCAGCAGCCCTGCAACGGGCCGGCCTGGGCACCTTGCTGATGGACCTCCTGACCGTGCAGGAGGAACGGGTCGACGCCGTGACCGCGGAGCACCGTTTTGACATCGGCCTGCTGGGACGGCGCCTGGTGGCGGCGATCGACTGGCTCGAAGAGCACCCCGCCACCGCCACGGTGCCGGTGGGGCTGTTCGGCGCGAGCACCGGCGCCGCCGCGGCGCTGGTGGCGGCGGCCGAACGGCCCGCTCGTGTCCACTCCGTCGTCTCGCGCGGCGGTCGCCCGGACCTCGCCGATCAGGCTCTGCCCCATGTGCAGGCGCCCGTGCTCCTGATCGTGGGCGGCGACGACACGGAGGTGCTGCGACTCAATCGGGAAGCCGCAGGTCTGCTGCGCACCCCGCACCGCGTGCATGTGGTGCTCGGAGCGACGCACCTCTTCGAGGAGCCCGGTGCGCTGGAGGAAGTGGCAGAGGTCGCCGGCGAGTGGTTCCTCCGGCCCGGGGCCGACGGATCCGAGGACGCGTGGCAGTAAGGCGCAAGGGTTCCCTCGCGCTGAGGCAGGGTGGAAGCCCGGGCCGGCACGCGGACGGTCAGAACACGTAGCGGATCGTCAGCCACGGAGCGTGAGCGCCGACCAGACGGCGTACGGCTTCCACCACCGCGCCTGGTCGCGTGGCGACTCGTCGGGATCTCGGCGGTCAGTGCGGCTGCAACCGGCCGTAGCCGGCGTCAGCCTTCCGGCTGCCCGCTGCGTGACCGCTCGCTCCCGGTCGTGTCCGCCCGGCCGCCGGCCCCGAGCAGCCCCGTGGCCGCGAAAGTGTTCTTCCGCTCGAGGCGGGGGAGCTCGTACTTGGACAACAGTGTGACCACCGGAGGCATGGCGGCGCGGACGAATTGCGTGGCACGGAGCCATGCGGGGGCGTACACGGCCGCGCTGCGGCGTTCCACGGCACGCACCGCACGAGCAGCCACGGTCTCCACCGGGTAGACCTTCCTCGCGGGCTTCGGCATGTGGGCCCGCAGTTCCCGCAGCACCGGATGCTGGTCCGCGTCGCGGATCATGTCGGTGTCGGTCCAGTTCACGTAGGCGATCCCCACCCCGACCCCTTCATGGGCGAGCTCGGCGCGCAGCGAGTGTGCGAAGGACTCCACACCGGCCTTGGAAGCGCAGTAGGCGCTCATCATGGGTGCCGCGCCGATGGAGGCGAGAGAGGCGATCTGCAGGTAGTAGCCGTGCGACGCCAGCAGGTCCGGCAGGAAGGCACGTGCGGTGATCGCGCTGCCGATGAGATTCACCTCGATCACACGTCGCCAGGTCGCCGGGTCGGACCGGGCGAAGGGCCCGCCCTCGGCCACTCCCGCATTGGCGACCACCACGGAAACGGGACCGAGGCGGTCGCGGACGTCGCCGGCCACCCGTTCCATCGCGTCCTCGTCGGTGACATCGACCTCCCAGCACAGGGCCCGCCCGGAGAGGGAGCTCGTCACCGCGGCAAGCCGCGACCCCTCCCGGCCGAGCAGGGCCACATTGACACCGCGCCGGTCGAGTCGCACCGCCATCGCCGCCCCGATACCCCGGGCGGCACCGGTCACGACGGCCGTGCGGCCGCGCAGTGGGCATGCTGCGTCTCTCACGGGTCCTCCTTGGTGGGAAGGGCGCGGGGCGGGCGGCGGTGCCCAGCGGGAGCGGGCAGGCCGTCCTTTCACCATAGGCAGGGGAGGGCGCGCGGTGCCCGCCCGTGCTGTGGCGGTCGTGCCCGGGGCGGAACACCATGGCGGGGGCGCCGGTGACGACGAGCGGAGACGACCCGGTACCGCGCCGTGGCCGGCACAGTGCGGCCACGGTGTCACCCCGGTCCCGCGTCCCCTCCCGGTTCGGGATCGCGGTCGGACCGCGGCCAGACGTACGGCAGGTCGTCCGGCACCCCCGGGAACCGCTCCCGATAGAAGTCCGGGTCCTTGCGCAACAGCGCCGACTGGTGGCTGCGGTGGAAGTCCGGGGCGCCGAACCACGGCGGAAGGTCGCCGTCCGCCGCGAGACGGCCCTGGGAGCGCACGCCCACGCCGGGGTGCCCGACGAGGAAGTCGTTCACCAGGGTGACGGCGCAGGTGTCGGAGCGGCCCTCGCTCGTCCACACCCCGCAGATGTCCAGCCCGTACCGGACAAGTGCCTCCTCGTAGCCGGCCCACATGCGGACCGCCGGATGTCTGCGCCAGCCGTAACCGGGCACTGTCAGACTGCGCAGCACCTGCAGTGCCTCGACCCGCTGCTTACCGAGTCGCCTGGGGTCCAGCACCGCGGCTGATCGCGTGAAGTCCGGAAAGGGGAGGAACGTCTGCATGTGAGGTGCTTACCCGCGCGCCCCGACATTTCGCCGCCCGGGTGTCACCGGACCGCGTGCCGGTCGCCCGTTCCCTCGCTCATGCCCTTGACCGCAGCCTGGGCGATGTTGCGGGCCATGCCGCCGAACACGAGAGCGTGGAAGGGCGAGACGCTCCACCAGTAGGCGTGCCCGAGCAGCCCCCTGGGGTGGAACAGAGCCCGCTGCCGGAACCGGGTGCGGCTGTGACCGTCGTCCTCCGCGTACATCTCCAGCCAGGCCAGCCCCGGCAGTCGCATCTCCGCGCGCAGTCGCAGCAGATGACCGGGCTCGATCTCCTCCACCCGCCAGAAGTCGAGCGAATCGCCGACGCGCAGCCGCTCGGCGTCCCGTCGGCCGCGCCGCAGTCCGACCCCGCCGACGAAGCGGTCCAGCCGGCCCCGCGCGGCCCAGGCGAGCGGGAAGGAGTACCAGCCGTTGTCCCCGCCGATGCCCTCGATCACCTTCCACAGCGCTTCCCGCGGGGCGTCGACCGTCACGTGCCGCTCGTCGCGGTACAGGCTGCCGCCGGCCCAGTCGGGATCGGTGGGCAGCGGGTCGCTCGGAGCGCCGGGCAATGCGGCCGACGACCATCGCGTCGTCACCTCGGCGTCCTGGACCCTGCGCAGGGCCAGGGCGAGTGCCTCGCCGTACGGCAGGGGTTGGCCGGGGCCGTCGGGGACGTAGTCGGCGATGTCGTGTTCGTGGCAGACGACTTCATGGCGCAGCGACTCGGTGAGCGGCCGGGCGATGGAGTGCGGAACAGGCGTCACGAGTCCCACCCAGTGGCTGGAGAGCTTGGGGGTGAGGACGGGCACGGGCACGATGAGGCGCTTGGGCAGGCCGGCGACGTCGGAGTAGCAGCGCATCATGTCGAGGTAGGTGACCACCTCCGGCCCGCCGATGTCGAACGTCCGGTTCACGTCCGCTGCCATCCGGGCCGAACCCACGAGATAGCGCAGGACGTCCCGTACACCGATGGGCTGGATGCGGGTGCGCACCCACCGCGGTGTGACCATGACCGGCAGCCGTTCCGTCAAATAGCGCAGCATCTCGAAGGAGGCCGAACCCGAGCCGATGATCACCGCCGCCCGCAGGACGGCGGCCGGTACGGGCGAGTCGAGGAAGATCTGCCCGACCTCGTCGCGGGAGCGCAGATGCGGGGACAGCTCCCTCGGCGGTACGCCCCGAGGTGTCAGCCCGCCGAGATAGACGATGCGCCGCACACCGGCGGCCCCGGCCTGTTCCGCGAAGACCCGGGCGGCCTGCCGGTCGGTCGCCTCGAAGCCTGCGCCGGTACCAAGAGCGTGCACCAGGTAGTACGCGACATCGACGCCCCGCATGGCCTCGGCCACCGAGTGGGCGTCGCTGACGTCACCCTTGGCGACCTCCACGTCCTTCGCCCACGGGTGGTCGCGCAGCTTTTCGGGCGTCCGCGCCAGACACCGCACCCGGTGCCCCGCCTTCAGCAGCTCCGGAACGAGTCGCCCTCCGATGTAACCGGAGGCCCCGGTCACCAGACACGTCAGGCCTGTCGCATCGTCCGCCGTGTCGCCGTCCATGGGAGCCTCCTCGACCGGTGGTACCGCTCTCCTCCGGCTTCCACCTTGCCCGACCACGGCCCGAGCCGCGTGACCTGCCCAAGGCCGGCCGCTGCGGTGCGCCGTGCACACCGGGGGACCCCCTCGGTGCGCGCGACGAAGTGCTCGCCCATCGCTGGGTCCGTGAGGTCTTCCGGCCCGCCGTACGGGCCGTTCCGCAGCATCTGCGGGGCTCGAGTGACCCGGCCGAGCTCTACCACGAGCTGCTGGAACACCGCTGGTACCCGGCCGCGGCCCCGGGACGGACGAACGTGCCCAGCACGACATCGGCCTGGAGGCGGCGGTGGCGGACTTCGGCAACAAGGTGCTTCCGCCCAGGGGATGACGCACCGGCCACCGTGAGCCGTCGGTCGGCAGCGAGTCACCGACGGTCGGCAGGGATGCACCGAGGCGGATTCGGCGTGCCCTTCAACGGGAGCCAGGGGCCGGGCCGTTGACAAAGTCGACGCCTGGTAGAAACCTGTCACCTCGACAGCGCAAAAGATTGACGGAATTACTCAAAAACTCAGGCAGCTCGCGCTTCTTGTCGTCAGGTCGCCTACGGCCGCCCTGACGAGACCCGCCATCGTCCACCCGGCGCATCGGCACGCGCGCCTCGTCGCCCGCTCCCGAAGACACCGTGCGTGTCGGTGGGTGCGAGTGTCGCCCGCTGCCGGACGCCCCAGGCCACGGAACGAGAGGGCACCATGAGAGGGAAACAACTGGGCTTGCGGACAGTCACCGGCTTATTGACGGCCGGCCTGATCGCCGTCGGGCTGCTGCCCGTCACCGCGCACGCCGCCGAGGGGCCCAATCTGGCCCTCGGCAGGCCGGCCACGGCCGGCGGAGCGCACGGCGGCTACCCGGCCGGCAACGTCACCGACGGAAGCCAGGCCTCCTACTGGGAGGGTCCCGCCGGCGCGTTTCCGCAGTGGGTTCAGGTCGATCTCGGCCGCGGCGTCAGCATCGACGAAGTGGCGCTGAAACTCCCGACCGCATGGGAGGCCCGGACGCAGACCCTCAGCGTTCTGGGCAGCACCGACGGGGCCGACTTCGACCCGCTCGCCGCGTCGGCCGCCAGGGCGTTCACCTCGTCCGACGCGAACACGGTCACCGTCACGTTCACCGCCGCCACCGTCCGATACGTGCGTGTGCAGGTAACCGGCAACACCGGGTGGAACGCCGCCCAGCTGTCCGAACTGGAGGTCTACGGGAACGGCGACGCGGGCCCCGGGGACCCGCCGGCCGACGGCACCAACCTGGCCCGTCACAAGCCGATCGAGGGCTCTTCGACGGCCCAGACGTATGTGGCGACCAACGCAAACGACGATCAGCTGGGCTCCTACTGGGAGTCCACCGGCTTCCCGTCGACCCTGACCGTGAAGCTCGGAGCCGATGCCGACCTCGAGGCGGTCGTCGTCAAGCTCAACCCGGACCCGTCGTGGGCGCCGCGGTCCGAGAACCTTCAGGTGCTGGGGCGCGAGCAGTCGGCGAGCGGATTCACCTCGCTGAAGGCACGGGCCGACTACCCGTTCGATCCGCAGTCGAACCAGAACACGGTGACCATTCCGGTCAGCGGCCGGTACGCCGACATCCGGCTGCAGTTCTACGCCAACACCAGCGGTTACGGTGCCCAGGTCGCCGAGATCCAGGTCATCGGCACGGCCGCACCCAACCCGGATCTGACGGTCACCGACCTGGCATGGTCGCCCGCATCCCCGTCGGAGACGGACACCGTCACCGTCGACGCCACGGTGCGCAACACCGGATCCGCCGCGGCTGCCGCGACCACGGTGAACGTCAGCCTGGAGGGCACCGTCGCCGGCAGCGCCCCGGTCGGCGCTCTCGCCGCCGGAGCCGCCACCACCGTGCGGGTCGACGTGGGCAAACGGGCGAAGGGCAGCTACACCGTCTCCGCCGTCGTCGACCCGACCGACACCGTCGCGGAGCAGGACGACACCAACAACAGCCGCACGGCCGCCGACAAGCTGGTGGTGGCGAAGGCCCCGGGACCCGACCTCGAGGTCACCGGGATCACCTCCAACCCGAGTGCACCGGCCGTCGGGGCCATGGTCACCTTCACCGTCGCCGTGCGCAACAGCGGAACGGCCGCGGTGGACGCCGGCACGGCCACCCGCCTCGTCGCAGGCAGCACCACACTGAACGGCACAACGGGCCGGATCGACGCCGGGGACACCGTCCAGGTGCCGATCAGCGGCAGTTGGACCGCGACCAGTGGCGGCGTCACCCTCACCGCGACGGCCGACGCGACCGGCGCGGTCACCGAAACCAACGAGAACAACAACACCTTTGCCCGCTCCGTTGTCGTCGGACGCGGCGCGGCCGTGCCGTACACCGAGTACGAGGCGGAGGACGCCCAGTACGACGGCGCCCTTCTGCAGGCCGATCCGGAGCGCACCTTCGGGCACACCAACTTCGCCACCGAGTCGTCCGGCCGCGAATCCGTCCGCCTGAACTCAACCGGTCAGTACGTCGAGTTCACGTCGGTCAGCCCGGCCAACTCGATCGTCGTGCGCAACTCCGTCCCGGACGCCCCGTCCGGCGGCGGGCAGGAGGCGACCATCAGCCTGTACGCCGACGGCCAGTTCGTGCGCAAGCTGGGTCTGTCCTCGAAACACAGCTGGCTCTACGGCAACACCGACAGTCCGGAGGGCCTCACCAACACCCCGGGCGGCGACGCACGCCGTCTCTTCGACGAATCCCATGCGCTGCTGACCCGGACGTACCCCACAGGCACCACGTTCCGACTGCAGCGCGACGCGAGCGACAACGCCGCCTTCTACATCATCGACCTCGTCGACCTGGAGCAGGTCGCAGCTCCGGCGGACAAGCCCGGGGAATGCGCCTCGATCACCTCCTACGGCGCGGTGCCTGGCGACGGGATCGACGACACCGACGCCATCCAGCGCGCCGTGACGGCGGACCAGAAGGGAGAGATCGCCTGCGTGTGGATCCCGGCCGGCCAGTGGCGCCAGGAGCAGAAGATCCTCACCGACGACCCGCTCGACCGCGGGCAGTTCAACCAGGTCGGCATCAGGGACGTGACGATCCGCGGCGCGGGCATGTGGCACTCCCAGCTCTACACCCTCACCCCGCCGCACCAGGCCGGTGGCATCAACCACCCGCACGAGGGCAACTTCGGCTTCGACATCGACCACAACACCACGATCTCCGACATCGCCATTTTCGGTTCGGGCACCATCAGGGGCGGCGACGGCAACCACGAGGGCGGAGTGGGCCTCAACGGGCGCTTCGGCAAGGACACCAGGATCACCAACGTGTGGATCGAGCACGCCAACGTCGGTGTCTGGGCCGGCCGTGACCACTCCAACATCCCGGAACTGTGGGGGCCGGGCGACGGTCTCGAATTCAGCGGAATGCGGATCCGCAACACCTACGCCGACGGCATCAACTTCGCCAACGGCACCCGCAATTCAACGGTGTACAACTCCTCCTTCCGCAACACCGGCGACGACGCGCTCGCCGTGTGGGCAAGCCGCTACGTGAAGGACCCGTCGGTCGACATCGGCCACGACAACCACTTCCGCAACAACACCATCCAGCTCCCATGGCGCGCCAACGGCATCGCGATCTACGGAGGCCACGGCAACACGATCGAGAACAACCTCATCGCCGACACCATGAACTACCCCGGCATCATGCTCGCGACCGACCACGACCCGCTGCCGTTCTCCGGTCAGACCCTGATCGCGAACAACGCACTGCACCGTACCGGGGGCGCGTTCTGGGGCGAGGCGCAGGAGTTCGGCGCCATCACCCTGTTCGCGGCGGGCCAGGACATCCCCGGCGTCACGATCCGCGACACCGACATCCACGACTCCACCTACGACGGCATCCAGTTCAAGTCGGGCGGCGGCGCGGTGCCCGGCGTGCAGATCAGGAACGTGACCATCGACAAGTCCAACAACGGGTCCGGCATCCTGGCCCACGGCGGTGCCCGCGGCAGCGCGACACTGACGAACGTGACGATCACCGACTCGGCCCAGGGCGACATCCTCGTCGAGCCCGGATCGCAGTTCGTGATCAACGGCGGCACGGGACCGGCGGCGACACCGAGAGCGCTGCGACAGGCGCTGCCGTACTGATCACAACCCGTCGGCCCGCGCCCGGCGCGCGCCCGGCCAGGACGTGTGCGGACCACCGCTTCCGTGGTCCGTACGACCTGGCTGACGGATGATCAGCACCGCCGCACCCGCCGACCGGCGGGTGCGGCGTACGCATGAACGGGTGGTGACGGGAAGTTCAATGCCGGGTTAACCCCCGTGAGCTGTGGCTTCTCGCGGTGGACAGCACGTTGACACTCTCCGTGTTCGATCGGTAACTTCTCGGCGGCGTCGCCACACCAGGAGCACAAGGCTCCTCCGGGACTAGCGGCGCAAGGGAAGCTCTCCAGTTGACAACTGAGACACTCTCCAAGGTCCAGGGTTTCTCCCCGCCGCCGTCAGCGGCCGCGACCTTCGATGTTCAGCCCTATACGGCTCACTGCCAGGTGATATGCGCGGAAGGCGCTCACGCCGTGATCGGCGTCTCTCCCGGCAACAGCTACTTCTCCGCCCAGCGCCTCATCGACCTGGCTCGCTGGGGTGTCGAACACTTCGACAGGGTGGACTTCGTCTACACCGATCTCCATGTGGCCGAGATGTACGAGACGTTCGGATACAGCCCCGAGGACGCGCGCCGCAAGGCGGTGAAGAATCTGCGCGGTGTGCGGGCCAAGGTGGGCAACGCACTCGAGGTGGCCGGCACCGCCGCGGGCAGGATCGGCGCCTACGCGATGTCGAGCTTCGCGGACAATCCGGCCTACCAACGCCTCTACCAACACCTTCGGTCCCTTCTCGAGAAGGACGCCGAGTTCCGAACGACGTGCGACACACTCGTGGACGGCTTCCTCTCGTCCAAGGTCATGGACGGGAAGGCCACCACCGCGCGGCAGCGCCAGGTGTGCCTGGACTACGTATGCGCCGAAGCGCCCCTGTTCCTGGACACTTCCGCCATTCTCGGAGTGCCTTCTTCGCTCAACTGCTATCACCAGCTCCTGCCGATGGCCGAGCTGCTCTACTCGCGTGGGTCCGGACTGCGCGCATCCCGAAACCAGGGCCATGCCATCGTCGCGCCCGCAGAAGGAGACGCCGATGTCCGTTGAGACGCCTCTCGACCGGTCCCAAGATGCCTTGATGGCCTTTCCGTTCTCCTGGCGGGGCGACCGACTGCCCGACGAGTTGGAGCAGTTGCGGAAGGAGCCCGTCAAAAAGGTACGGACGATCGCCGGCGACGAAGCATGGCTGGTGTCATCCCATGCTCTGTGCAAGCAGGTGCTGGAGGACCCGCGGTTCAGTCTGAAGGACACTTCGGCGCCGGGAGTTCCGCGTCAGTACGCACTGACGATCCCGCCCGAGGTCGTCAACAACATGGGAAACATCACCGGGGCCGGACTGCGCAAGGCGGTGCTCAAGGCGCTGAACCCGAAGGCTCAGGGCCTTGGGGAGTGGATGCGGTCGAACGCCGCCGATCTCGTCGACCGCCTCATGGCCGAGGGCGCCCCGGCGGACCTGCGTGGCGGCTTCACCGACCCCTATTCGGCCGCCATGCACTGCCACATTCTCGGCATCCCGCCCAAGGACGCACCCCGCCTGATGAGGAGCCTGGACATCGCGTTCATGAACTCCGCCTGCCCGGTCGCCGGCGCGAAGCTGAACTGGGACCGCGACATGGCCTACATGGTGGAGCGTCTGGACGACCCGTCCACCTCCGGCTTGATGGCGGAGCTCGCGGCACTGCGGCGGGACCCGGAGTACTCCCACGTCTCGGACGAGATGTTCGCGACGGTCGGCGTGACCATGTTCGGCGCGGGTGTGATCTCCACCTCGGGCTTCCTGGCCATGGCCCTCGTCTCCCTCATCCAGCACCCCGAACTGAAGGAAGAGCTGCTTGCCGACCGCGGCAGGATCCCGGCCGCCGTCGACGAACTGCTGAGGATCAATCTGTCGATCGGCGACGGTCTGCCGCGCCTCGCCGTCGAGGACGTCACTCTCGGGGAGGTGGAGGTCAAGAAGGGCGAATTGGTACTGGTCCTGGTCGAGGGCGCCAATTTCGACCCCGAGGTGTTCGTCGACCCGCACACCGTGGATCTGAGCCGGGAGAACAACACCGCGCACCTTTCCTTCGGCGGGGGCCGGCATTACTGCCCGGCGACGGCGTTGGGAAAGAAGCACGCGGAGATCGGTGTGGACATTCTGCTGGACCGGATGCCGGACCTCCAACTCGCGGTCCCCGTTGAACAGCTCGTGTGGCGGACCGGATTCATGAAGCGGATACCGGAAAGGCTTCCCGTCATGTGGTGATCGACCATCGGATGGAAGCCTCCGGGTTTTCGCCCGGAAGGCCTTCCCCGATGTGCCCGGCCTCGCGCCGACTGGTCCGCGTCCCGGGCGT
>NZ_JBEXRZ010000024.1:0-50817 GCF_040613325.1 Streptomyces sp. NPDC006283
CCTGACATCTACGACTGACATCAACGAGGGCGCACAGCCGCATCCGCGAGCGACCCAGCACGGCGGCCGGACGCCCCGGCGTGCCTTTGGCACAGCGCCCCTGATCGAACTTACAAGGCAGGTGTCGGCAGCGCCCCCGCGTGCCGCTTGTCCTGCATCACGGCGGCCGTACAGCGGCTCCTGGGCCATAGGAAGAGAGCTGCAGTGGGGAGCCTCCGGGGAGCCACGAAGGGAGCCACACACCACGACACTCGGCGGACTCCCAGGGACTCCCACGGACGATTGTTGGTCGTAGACACCTGGGTCGGCTCCCGCTGAAGGTCGTCCCGTCCCCTGCCTCATTACCTGGCGCGTAATCGACGCCCGAAGGGCAGCGCGGCAGTCTGTGAGCACCGGGTCCCGGGCGGCGCACTCCGTCCGGGGCCCGGGCCCACCACGTCCCGCGCACCCTCGACGGAGGCTGATCCGCCATGTCCGCCACGCTGCTCGCCGGAATCTCCCGCACCACCGAACCGCAGTCCATGCTGCGCCGCTTCCTCGCCGCCGACGCGCTGGTCACCGGCGCCAACGGCCTTGCGTACGCCGCGGCTTCGGGCCCGCTCGGGCGGCTGCTCGGTGTCGACGGCACGCTGCTGCTCGTCCTCGGCCTGTTCCTGGCCGCCTACGCCGCGGGCGTCGGCCTGCTCGCCGTACGGCGTCGGCCGCCGCAGCTTGCCGTCACGCTCGTCGTCGACATCAACATCGTGTGGTCGGTCCTCAGCGTCGTCGCTCTCGCGCTGTGGCTCGAGCCGACCGCTGTGGGCGCCGCCTGGACCGTGCTGCAGGCGCTGACCGTTGCCGGCTTCGCTGTGCTGCAGTGGTCCGCTCTGCGGGCCACCGCTACGGCGTGAGCGACTGCAGGTACTTCACCGTCGCCGGGTCGGCCGGGAGGAACGTCTCGATGGCCAGCTCGGCGACGGTCACGTCCAGCGGCGTGTTGAAGGTGGAGATCGAGGACACGAAGGAGAGCACCCGCCCCTCGTGTTCGATCCGGAGTGGGAGCGCGAAGTACGGGTACGGCGCTGAACCCGGGTCCATCGCCTCACTCACGTCGCAGGCGCCGTTCCGGGGCACTGGAAAGGCGGCGACCTCGTCGTACAGGCTGCGCAGCGCGTCGGAACGGACCAGTGCCATCTGCCGTTCCATCTGGTGCAGGAGATGGCCGCGCCACTCCGGCAGATTGCGGATACGCGGGGCCAGGCCCTCGGGGTGGAGCGTGATCCGCATGGCGTTGAGCGGCGGGGAGAGCAGATGCTCCGGCAGCCCGTCGAGCAGCATCGCGATGCCCCGGTTGGCGGCGAGCACGTGGTAGGTGCCGTCGACGACGAGCGCCGGGTACGGCTCGTAGCCCTGGAGCAGCCGTTCCATGCCCTCGCGCAGCGCCTCCATCGCCGGGTCGCCCAGTGGCGTCTCGGCGTACCGGGGTGCGTAACCGGCGGCCAGCAGGAGGGCGTTGCGCTCCCGTACGGGAACGTCGAGGTGCTCCGCGAGGCGCAGGACCATCTCCTCGCTGGGGCGGGAGCGGCCCGTCTCGATGAAGCTGATGTGGCGGGCGGACGACCCTGCGCGCAGCGCGAGTTCGAGCTGGCTGATCCGCCGTCGCTCGCGCCAGCCGCGCAGCAGCGGTCCTACTCCCGTACCGGAAAGGGCAGTCGTCATGGCCAGACCGTAGTACGGAGCGGCGGCTTCCTACTCCTTCAGCCCCCGTGCGTTGCCCAGGAGCGCGGCGAGCGCCCGCTCGATGTCCATGGCGCCCGCCTCGTTGCCGGCCGGGACGGTTGCGTACGAGCGCACGAGGAACCGGCGCAGGCTCGCGGTGTCCATCTGGAGCAGCGCAACGCCTTCAGGTGAGCGAAGCTCCACCATGGTCTGCACCCGCCCGCAGGGCCATATGTGCACGTCGCCGTCGCCGGAGGGGGCACGCAGACCCGCGTCGAGCAGACTGCGGGCGAAGGTCCAGGTGACGCCGGTGTCGTTCAGACAGGCCTCCGGCGGGAAGACCATACGGACGGCGAAGGGGTCGCTGTCGCTGTAGCGCAGGATCACCGGAACGGCCAGGGAGTGGGGCGCATCGCTGATGAGGCGGGCCCGGACGGATTGCTCGATGGTCGACGACATCGCTCGCTCCTCTGCTGCTGTTCCGCTCCGCGTGCACGTACGGCGTCACGGGCAGGGCTCACGCTCGCGCGAGCGACACCAGTGGCGTGTGTGACCTGCATCACCTAGCCTGAAGCGATTCGGCCAGGATGGCTAGAGTTTTGCGCCATCACATATCCCTACAAATGGGGCAGGGTCTGGTTACGGATGAGTATCCGGGCGGAGGGCCCCTGGGGGGTCCGGGCCCGACCCGTGCCGGGCCCGCGCAGGGCGGTCGCCGGGGCGGAATCGACGGTGGAACCGGCGCGGAATCGACAACCCGAACCGGCGCGGAGGCCGGAGAAAAGGAGCCCCGGCCGGACGGGGGTTTCCGGCCGGGGCGGTCACAGGGTGTGGGCGCGCATGGCGGTCGCCTCTCGGCGAAACGCTCCACGGGGCTTCAGCCGAACGATCGTCCCCGCGGGCAAAAGGTGAGGCCCGGGGACACTGTCCCATCCGCACCCACGCGTAGATGAACGATAAACCATCCTTGGCTGTTCCATGGCATCCCCATGGTCTGCTGTGATGAGTGTTACTCGCCGTTACCCCGTGGCGCGACTGGCCCGCGACAGCTCCGGCCCCGGATCCGCGCGCCCCGCGCCACCGCCGGGTGCGGCGCGCCGGGGGAGTGCGGGAGCCGTCCGGTGGGGGCACGATGGCCGCATGCTGCTCGCCCGCGTAGCCGACGTCTCCCGCGAGGTCGCCGCCACCTCGGCCCGTTCGCGCAAGATCGCCGCGTTGGCGGACCTGTTCTCGGAGGCCTGGCCGGAGGACGTCGCCCTCGTCATCTCCTACCTGGCCGGGCAGCTGCCCCAGGGTCGTATCGGCATCGGCTGGAGCATCCTGAAGGAGCCGGTGCCGCCGGCCGCCGTCCCGGCTCTCACCGTCGGCGAGGCGGACGCCGCGTTCACCGCCCTCGCCCGCGTGTCGGGTCCCGGTTCCCAGGCGGAGCGCCGCGACCGGGTGCGGCGGCTGATGGCCGCGGCCACCGAGGACGAGCAGCAGTTCCTGGTGCGCCTGCTCACCGGCGAGGTGCGTCAGGGGGCACTGGACGCCGTCGCGCTCGAGGCCGTCGCCCGGGCCGCCGGTGCGCCGGCGGCGGATGTGCGCCGCGCCGTGATGCTGGAGGGCTCGCTGCCCCGGGTGGCACGTGCGCTGCTCGCGGAGGGCCCGGCGGCGCTGGAACAGTTCCGGCTGCGCGTCGGCAGCCCCGTGCAGCCGATGCTCGCGCACACCGCCAAATCCGTCACCGAAGCGGTCCGGACGCTGGGTGTCGCCTGTGTGGTCGAGGAGAAGCTCGACGGCATCCGCGTCCAGGTCCACCGTTCCGGCGGCGATGTCCGGATCTACACCAGGTCCCTCGACGACATCACCGACCGGCTCCCCGAAGTGGCCCACCAGGCCCTCGAGACGACCGGCGACGGGTTCATCCTCGACGGCGAGGTCATCGCGCTGGCCGCCGACGGGCGGCCCGTCCCCTTCCAGGACATCGCCTCACGTGTGGGATCCCGTCTCGACGTCGAGACGGCCCGCGCCGCACTGCCGCTGTACCCGGTCTACTTCGACGTCCTGGCCGCCGACGGCGAGTCGGTGCTCGACCGGTCGGGGGCCGAGCGGCACGAGATCCTCGCCCGGCTCGTTCCCGAACCGACCCGGGTCAGGCGCGTTGTCGTCGACGACCCGGAAGCCGCCGGCCAGGTCCGCTCCGCGGAGGAGTTCTTCGCCGCGACACTGCGGCGCGGCCACGAGGGAGTCCTGGTCAAGGCCCTGGACGCGCCGTACAGCGCAGGCCGCCGCGGTCGCTCGTGGCTCAAGGTCAAGCCCGTCCACACGCTCGACCTGGTGGTCCTGGCCGCCGAACGGGGCCACGGCCGGCGTACCGGCCTGCTGTCCAACCTCCACCTGGGCGCCCGTGCGGAGGACGGCGGGTTCGTGATGCTCGGCAAGACCTTCAAAGGGCTCACCGACGAGATGCTCCGCTGGCAGACCGAACGGCTCCACGAACTCGCCGTGGACGACGACGGTTTCACGGTACGGGTCCGCCCCGAACTGGTCGTGGAGATCGCCTACGACGGGCTGCAGCGCTCCCCCCGCTATCCGGCGGGCGTCGCCCTGCGCTTCGCCCGGGTCCTGCGCCACCGGCCCGACAAGCCCGCGGCCGAGGCGGACACCATCGACCAGGTCCTGGCGGCGCGGGCCTGACCGAACGAAGGGCGGGCCGGAGCCCGGACAGGCTCGTCGGACCGGGACCGGAGGGGCTCTCAGGCCCGGGACCGGACGACGGCTCGTCGGCCCCGGCCGGCGAGCGGCTCGTCAGCGCAGACCCAGCACCTTGTCCGCGAACGCGGACAGGTTCTCCGTGGTCCGGGCGATCTGCTCCTCGAGCGTGAGGCTCTCCTCGTACCGGCCGTGTCGCAGCTTCGGCTGCTTCTTGCCGCGCACGTACAACGAGCAGGCCAGATCCGCGCACAGGTAGGTGCCCACCGTGTTACCCTCCCGGCCCGCCGCGCCGGCCAGCGGCGCGGCGAACAGGGTCACCCCCGAGGACGCGTGCGCGGTGAGACACGCCTGGCACATGCTGGACTTGAGAACGCTGGTCCGCCCGGTGGACGGGATGCGCAGGGTGATGCCGACAGGCCGGTCCTCCCGGGGCAGGACGATATGCGCCCTCAGTGGCGCGCCCGGATCCACCCAGCCGAGAAAGTCCAGGTCCTCCCAGGGAAGTTCGGCGAAGTCGGCCGGCAGCCGCATCCGGCCGGCCTCCCCTTTCGTGCAGTTCACGAAGGACGTTCGGATCTGTTTGTCGGTCAATGGTTCCACTCGGTGGAACGTACACAGCGTGGCCTGGTGCAGGCATCCGAATTATCGGGCATCCGATCTATGGTGTCCCCGTCCGCCGCCCCCTCCCGGAAGGATCCTGGTCATGCCCACAGAGCCGCTGTCGCAGAAGGAGATCGAGGACCGGCTGCGTGAGCTCCCCGGTTGGTCCCTCGAGGGGGCGAGGATCGCCCGCTCCTACCGTCTCGACTCGCACTTCGCGGCGACCGCCATGGTCGTGCACATCGCACAGATCCAGGAGGAGCTGAACCATCACTCGGAGCTGACGCTCGGCTACAACTCGGTCGCGCTGACCGTCCAGTCCCACGACGCGAACGCGATCACCGAGCGGGACTTCCGGCTGGCCGAGCGGGTGGAGGAGATCGCGACGGGCCACGGGGCCAACTAGCGCCTCGCGTACAGCTGACGGAGAGTGCCCGTTTCGCCTCCTGATGGTTCTGGCATGCTCCAGACATGCTCGATTACGACCGCGAGGCAGCTGCCTACGACGCGACGCGTGGCGGCGTGCCCAGGGCCGAGGCCGCCGCCGCGGCGGTGCTCGGCCTGATACCGGCACAAGCACGCACACTTCTCGACATCGGCTGCGGCACCGGACTGGTGACGACACGTCTGCGCCGTCCCCGTCTGCGCGTGATGGGCTGCGACCGCTCGTACGGCATGGCGCACAAGGCGGCCGACCGCATCGGCGCCCCCGTCGTGCTCGGCGACGTGCGGCGGCTGCCCCTGCGGGACGGAGCCTTCGACGCGGTCAGCGCCGTATGGCTGCTCCACCTGGTGCCCGACTCGGCAGCGGTGGTCGCGGAGGCCGCACGGGTACTGCGGCCCGGCGGTGTGTTCGTCGCCACCGTCGACAAGGACGCCGGGCACGACGTGGACAGCGACATCGACACGATCCTGCGCCCGCACCGCTCGTTCGCCGCCGCCCGTGATCGCGCGGATGCGATCGAGGCGCACGCGGCCGCCGGTGGCATGCGACCCGTCGGCCGTGCCCGGTTCGCCGGCCACGGCCAGGGCCGCACCCCTCGGGCCACGGCAGAGGCGCTGCTCGCGGGGCGCTTCCGTTCCTGGTTCCCCGACGGCGGCGACAGCGCGACGGCCCGTGAACTCGCGGACCGGCTGGCCTTGTTGCCCGGCCAGGACACCCGCCGTCCGGACCCCTCGTACGTACTGCACGCCTTCCGCAAGGACGCCGGCCCGGCCGAGGGCGCACGGTAACGGGCGGAGCTCGCCCGGAGGTGTGACTCCTGGAGGTGCGCGGCCGCGCCGTCATACGCGTCCGTCTACGCTGGTGGTCATGGACGCTCTCGCCGGACTTCTGGACGGGCCGCGGGCCAGGGGGGCTTTTCTGCTGCGCATGGTGATGGAGCCGCCGTGGTCCGTGCACATCGACGACGAGGCCCCGCTCTGTCTGATGTGCGTCACCCACGGCGAGGCCTGGATCGCCCCCGCCTCTGGGAAGCCGGTGCTGCTGCGGCCCGGTGACGTGGCCGTCGCGCGCGGCCCCGAGCCGTACACCGTCTCCCATACGCCCGGTGCCGAGCCGCACGCCCGGATCGGTCCCGGCGGCACCTGCCACACCCTTCAGGGCGAACCGCTCAACCAGTCCATGAGGCTGGGCGTGCGGACCTGGGGAAACGCGCCTGACGGCTCGACCTCCATGCTCATCGGGACGTACCAGATGAAGGGCGAGGTCAGCGGCCGGCTGCTGGACGCGCTGCCGCCGCTGCTGCACCTGTCGGCGCAGGTGTGGAACCACCCCCTCATGGCCGTCCTCGACGAGGAGATCGCCCGTGACGACCCGGGTCAGAGCGTGGTGCTCGACCGGGTGCTCGACCTGCTGCTGATCGCCGTGCTGCGCACCTGGTTCTCCCGGCCCGACGCCGAGGCGCCCGCCTGGTACCGGGCCATGGGCGATCCGGTGGTGGGGCAGGCGCTGCGGCTGATCCAGGACGGCCCGGCCCGCCCTTGGACCGTCGCCTCGCTCGCCGCGGAGTGCGGCGTGTCGAGGGCCGCGCTCGCCCGGCGCTTCAACGAGCTGGTCGGCGAGCCGCCCATGGCATACCTCACCGGCTGGCGGCTCGCGCTCGCCGCGGACCTGCTGCGCGAGAGCGACACGACGGTCGAGGCGGTGGCGCGGAAGGTCGGCTACAGCGGCTCGTTCGCGCTCAGCGCGGCCTTCAAGCGGGTGCGGGGCATCAGCCCGCAGGAGCACCGCACGGGTGGTGTTTTGCCGGACCGGCAACGAAGCTTGCCGTAGGAGTGCGGGCGGGTCACCCTGGGCGCATGAGCAACCACCACGACTCCACCCACATCGACTGGGACGAACTCGGGCCGCTGCTGGAGCGCGGCGCGGAGGTGCAGAGCCCCCTGTACCGGCAGGCGACCGACTGGCTGCGGGAGCTGGTACCCGCCGGAGGCGTCCGGCGGATCCTCGACATCGGCAGCGGGCCCGGCGTGATCACCGGGCTGCTCGCCGAGGCGTTCCCGTACGCCGAGGTCGTCGCCGTGGACGGCACCGAGCCGCTGCTGGAACGGGCCGCCGCACGCGCGGCCAGGGCCGGCCAGGGCGACCGCGTCCGTACACGCACGGCCGAACTGCCCGACGACATGGCGGACTTGGGTGAGGCGGACCTCATCTGGGCCGGCGGCTTCGTGCACCACCTGGGCGACCAGCGTGCGGCACTCGGCACCCTCGGCCGGCTGCTGCGGCCCGGCGGGCTGATCGCCGTCCTCGAGGGCGGACTGCCAGCCCGCCACCTCCCGCGCGACATCGGGATCGGCAGGCCGGGCCTGGAGAGCAGGGTCGGCGCGGCCGTGGAGGACTGGTTCGCCCGGATGCGGGCCGAGCTGCCCGGAGCCAAGGACGAGGTCGAGGACTGGCGGGCACTGCTCGCCGCATCCGGGCTCACCCCGAGCGGCACCCGCTCCTTCCTGCTCGACGTCCCGGCGCCCGTCCCCATGTCCGTGCGCGAGCAGCTGGTGTCGGCCTTCGCCTGGCAGCGGAGGCTGGTGGAGGGACTGCTGCCGGACGACGACATCGCCGTCCTCGACCGGCTGCTGGACCCCGAGGACGCCGAGGGGCTGCTGCGGCGTGCCGACGCGCACCTGCTGACCGCCCGCACCGTCTTCACGGCCCGCAGGGGCTGAACCGGGCCCGCAGGAACTGCGGGGACTGAACCGGCCCCGCAGGGACTGAACCGCGGGGCCGGTGTTCAGCGGTCCGGGCCGTCAGGGGTCACCGGCTCCAACTGCCACCACTGGCCGGGCGAGTCGGTGTCCTCCCACTGCTGCACGTTCGCCCCGTCGTCGGTCGCGCCGTCGGCCACCTCGAGCAGCAGCCCGCTGACGAAGCTGACGACGGTCACCGTGCCCGGCGAGTCGAGGTGGCGTTCGACGATCCATTCCTGGGCGCCGAAGTTGTTCGCCTTCCACTGCTGGACGTTGGCGCCGTTCTCCGTCGAGGCGTTCGCCACGTCGAGCCGCTTGCCACTGGCCGCGTTGACGAAGTGGTACAGCCCGTTCCCGTTCGGTACGGGGGCGATGCGCCACTGCTGGGCGGGGGTGCCGGCGTCTTTGCCCTGCTGGACGTTGACGCCGCTGCCCTTGCCGCCGCCGTACACCTCCAGCAGCAGCCCGCTGTTGACGTTTCGCACCCGATAGAGCCCTGCCTCAAGTGGTCCGTCCACCGTTCCCCCTCGTGCCCGGCCGCTGATCGACGACCGGGATCATCGTCTCAGCCTCCACCGACAACGGCCTCCACCGACAACGGTCTTTACCGACACCGACACCGACGGATGACGAGGAACGGCGAACGGCGCAGCCGCACACTCGCGACCGCGCCGTTCCGTCCTCGCGGCAGGGCTCGTCCGGTCAGGAGTTGATGTCGGCCGGGTCCGGGCCGAGCCGCCTGCCCTCGTCCAGAGCCGCGAAGGCGGCCAGGTCGTCGGCGTCCAACTCGAAGTCGAAGACGTCGATGTTCTCCTGGATCCGCGACGGCGTGACGGACTTGGGGATCACCACGTTGCCCACCTGGAGGTGCCAGCGCAGCACCACCTGGGCAGGGGTACGGTCGTGCTTGCGGGCCACCGCGACCACGGCCGGAGCCTGCAGCAGCTCCTTGCCCTGGCCGAGCGGGGACCAGGCCTCGGTGGCGATGCCGTGCTTCGTGTGGAAGTCGCGTGCCGCGGACTGCTGGAGCTGCGGATGCAGCTCGATCTGGTTCACCGCCGGGACCACCGCGGTCTCGTCGAAGAGGCGTTCGAGGTGCTCCGGCAGGAAGTTCGACACGCCGATGGCCTTGGCCCGGCCGTCCGAGAGGATCTTCTCCAGGGCCTTGTAGGTGTCCACGTAGGTGTCGCGCGCCGGCATCGGCCAGTGGATCAGATACAGGTCGACGTAGTCGAGGCCCAGCTTCGCGAGGGACGCGTCGAAGGCGTGCAGCGTGCTGTCGTAACCCTGGTCGGAGTTCCACAGCTTGGTGGTGACGAACAGCTCGTCGCGGGCGATCCCGGAGCTGGTGAGGGCCTTGCCGGTGCCCGCTTCGTTGCCGTAGACGGCCGCGGTGTCGATGCTGCGGTAGCCGGCCTCCAGGGCCGCGCTCACCGTCTGCTCCGCCTCGCCGTCGGGCACCTGCCAGACGCCGAAGCCGAGCTGCGGCATCGCGGCGCCGTTGTTGAGAGTGATGAAGGGGACCTTGCTCACGAGCGGTCGATCCTTACGTCGTCGGTTGGGGCTCCCATGGTCAACGATCAGCAACCTGATCGCATTCCCGCCGCCGTGATCCGGGCCGGAGCGAAGGCCTGCCGGCTCACCGGTAGAGGGCCTGCACTTCGGCCGCGTACGCGTTCTCGATCGCCTTCCGCTTCAGCTTCAGGGACGGTGTCAGCAGCCCGTGTTCCTCGCTGAACGGATGCGCCAGTATCCGGAACGTCCGGATCGACTCCGCCTTGGACACCAGAGTGTTCGCGGACACCACCGCTCGGCGGATCTCCATCTCCAGGTCCGGGTCGCGGACCATGTCCGCCGCCGGCAGATTCGGCCTCCCCTGGATGGACAGCCAGTGATCGACCGCCTCCTGGTCGAGAGTGACGAGTGCCGCGATGTAGGGCCGGTCGTTGCCGACGACGATGCACTGCGCGATGAGCGGGTGCGAGCGCACCCGCTCCTCCAGGCCTACGGGCGAGACGCTCTTGCCGCCCGAGGTCACCAGGATCTCCTTCTTCCGCCCGGTGATCGTGAGATAGCCGTCCTCGTCGAGCGCGCCCAGGTCTCCGGTGGCCAACCAGCCGTCATGGAGCACGGCGTCCGTGGCCTTCGGGTCTCCCAGGTAGCCCTGGAAGATGTGCCCGCCGTGCAGCCACACCTCGCCGTCCTCCGCGATGTGCACGGTGGTCCCCGGGATCGGCAGGCCGACGGTGCCGTAGCGAGTGCGCTCGGGAGGGTTCGCGGTGGCCGCCGCGCTCGACTCGGTCAGGCCGTAGCCCTCGTAGATGGTGACGCCCGCGCCCTCGAAGAACAGACCGAGCCGGCGGTCCATGGCGGAGCCCCCCGACATCGCGTGCCGCACCCGGCCGCCCATCGCGTCGCGGACCTTTCCGTACACCAGCTTGTCGAAGAGCTGGTGCTGCACACGCAGACCGGCGGAGGGACCGGGCCCGAGGCCGAAGGCCCGGTGCTCCATGGCCTCCGCGTATCTCACGGCCACCTCGACGGCCTTGTCGAAGGGGCCCAGCTTGCCGGCGCTCTCCGCCTTGCGGCGGGCGGCGTTGAAGACCTTTTCGAAGATGTACGGCACAGCCAGGATGAACGTGGGCCGGAACGAGGCGAGATCGGGCAGCAGCGCGCTCGCCTGGAGGACCGGCTGGTGACCGATCTTGACGCGCCCCCGGATCGCCGACACCTCGACCATCCGGCCGAAGACGTGCGACAGGGGCAGGAAGAGCAGCGTCGACGCCTCGTCACCCGGCTTGGAGGTGAACACCGGCTCCCACCGGCTGAGCATCGTGTCCGTCTCGAACATGAAGTTGGAGTGCGTGAGCACGCAGCCCTTGGGGCGACCCGTGGTGCCCGACGTGTAGATGATCGTGGCCACCGAGTCGGGTGTCACCGCCCGCCGGTGCCGGTGCACGACCTCGTCGTCGATCTGCGCCCCCGCCTCGACCAACTGGTCCACCGCGCCGGCGTCCAGCTGCCACAGCCGTTTCATCAGCGGCAGCCGGTCGATCACGGAACCGATCGTCATGGCATGGTCCTCGTGCTCCACCATGCACGCGGTGACCTCCGAGTCGTGCAGCATCCAGAAGACCTGCTCCGCCGACGACGTGGGATACAGCGGTACGGACTGGGCCCCGACCGTCCAGAGCGCGAAGTCGAACAGCGTCCACTCGTAACGGGTACGGCACATCAGGGCGACACGGTCGCCGAACCGGACGCCCTGCGCGAGCAGCCCCTTGGCCACTGCCAGTACCTCGTCGCGGAACTGGGCCGACGTCACCTCCTGCCAGACGCCCTCCGCGTCCTTGCGGCCCAGCGCGACGCGGTCGGGGTCGTCCACGGCATGGTCGAAGACCGCGTCCGCAAGTCCGCCGACCTGAGGCGCCGCGGCCATGGGTGGGACAGTGAACTCGCGCAATGGCTGCTCCTTGTGGCGCTCCGCACAGCGCCGTGACCGTACCCCACGATTTCGCCGGGCGGGAGGGCTCTCGTCAACTGTGTACGAATGGCGTAGACACAGGTCAGCGCCCGTTACGTGCCGTCGGAGCGGACCCGCCGGGCGATCCACTGACTGGTGAGTAAGTACGCCGCGGCGGAATCTCCACCGAATCTGCCCGCGGCGATCACCGCCGCTCTACCTGTGCGTCGGCATTGGTCCGTACCTGAGGCGATGCGGGGCGCGCCATCGCCATGAGGTGGCGTCCGGTTCCGCGGTCAACGCGTCGTCGGCCCCTGCAGCCGGTCGCCCGCCGCGAGCAGAGCGCCGGCCAGTGCGTCGGCCGCCTCCTTGGCCGCCTCCCTGCGCCGGCCGTGCAGCAGGACGAAGTCGACCGTGCCGAGCTCCGGCAGGCCCACCCGGTCCGGCACCGTCACGAGCCCCGGCGGGATCAGCCCGCGGGTGTGCGCCATGACGCCCAGCCCCGCCCGGGCAGCGGCTACCAGGCCGCTGAGGCTGCCGCTCGTGCACGTGATGCGCCAGGCGCGGCCCGCCTGCTCCAGTACGTCCAGCGCCCGGGCCCGGGTGACGGCCGGCGGCGGGAACAGGATCAGCGGCAGTGGGCGCTCCGGATCGACCCGCAGGCCCTCCGCGGAGATCCACACCATCCGGTCCCGCCACACCAGTTCACCGTGCGTCGCCCCCGGCCCCCGCTTGGCGAGCACCAGATCCAGTCGGCCCGCCTCCAGCCGCTTGTGCAGGGTGCCCGACAGCTCCACCGTGAGCTCCAGATCCACCTCGGGGTGGTCGCGGCGGAACGTCTCCAGGATCTCCGGCAGCCGCGTCAGCACGAAGTCCTCCGACGCGCCGAACCGCAGCCGTCCGCGCAGTCGCGTCCCCGTGAAGTAGGCGGAGGCCCGCTCGTGCGCCTGCAGGATGGTGCGGGCGAAGCCGAGCATCGCCTCGCCGTCCTCCGTCAGCTCCACGCTGTGCGTGTCGCGGCTGAACAGCGGCCGCCCGGTCGCCTCCTCGAGCCGGCGCACATGCTGACTCACCGTCGACTGCCGCAGCCCGAGCCGGCGGGCGGCCTGGGTGAAGCTCAGGGTCTGTGCGACCGCGAGAAACGTCCGAAGCTGCGTGGGCTCGTACACGCCGTCGATCCTAGGTGCGCGGGGCGGGTCGGCTGGGGGAACGGTCCGTCAGCGTGAGGGCGAGGACGGCCTGGTCGTCGTCGCAGTCCTTCGCCCAGCGTGCCGTGTCGGCGTGTACGAACGACACGACGTCCGCCGGGTCCGGTGCCCGGCCGTCCCCGAACCGCGTCGCGAGGCGTTCGAGTACCGGGTAGAACGCTCCGGTGCCGTCGCGTGCTTCGCTCACCCCGTCGGTGTGGACGACGACCACCTCTCCGGGACGCACCGTGTGCACGGTCGTCTCCGCGGAGCCGCCGGGCGACAGCGCGCCGAGCCCCAGCGGCAGCGCCGGCGCGGTGGCCAGACGCCGGGCACCGTCCGGGCCGACGACGATGGGGGGCGGGTGGCCGCGGTCGACGATCCGCACCTCTCCTCCCGAGAGCGGGAACTCCAGTACCAGCGCGGTGACGAACAGTTCGGGATCGTCCGTGTCGCCGACGGGATCGTTGCGGGCGATGCTGAGTTCCAGCCGCTCCGCCAGACCGGCCAGGTCCTGCCACTCGTGCGCGCTGACCCGGAAGCTGCCGAGCACCGCCGCCACCGTCTGCACCGCGCCGAGCCCCTTGCCGCGGACGTCGCCGATGATCGCCCGCACTCCGAAGGGGGTCGCGCAGATGTCGT
Organism: Streptomyces sp. NPDC006283; assembly: GCF_040613325.1. Classification (NCBI taxonomy): domain Bacteria; kingdom Bacillati; phylum Actinomycetota; class Actinomycetes; order Kitasatosporales; family Streptomycetaceae; genus Streptomyces; species Streptomyces sp. NPDC006283. The sequence continues at coordinate 13,474 of NZ_JBEXRZ010000024.1, forward strand.
AGAGGTCGCCGCCGACGAGCGTGCCGCCCTCGCCCGCCGAGTAGAAGGCCGCTGCCCGCACCGGTCCGAGCGTGTGCGGAACGGGCCGGAGCAGGGCCCGCTGCATCGCCTCGGCAACCGAGTTCGCCCTGATCAGGTGCGCTCTCGTCCGCACCCGCTGCCAGGACAGGGCCGTGCTGACGATGCCGATGATCAGCGTGGCCACGTAGAGCGCCACATGGTGCTGCTCGTCGAAGTGACCGAGGCGGCGGGCGGCGAAGAGCATCTGCAGCCCCAGGCAGACGAGGGTCGACAGTGCTGTGCCCAGGGGGCCGCGCGTCGCGGCGGCAAGCGGGGGGACACCGATGAGCAGGAAGCTCACCGGCTCGCGCCCGTTCAGGGTCAGCTCGGCGACGAGGTCGGCCGGCACGGCGGCGAGCGGCAGCCACCAGACCCACCCCTGACGCAGCAGCAGGGGGCGCCGGCCGTTCGAAGATCGGTTGCGAGGCATAGGGCGACCATAGGAGCCGCGGCCGCCTGCCGGCGGTCACCGAACGCGTCGCGGCGCGCTCGGCGAACGCCGGTGCCTACCCGTCCCCCGGCGGCCATCATGAATCGTGATGGCAATCAGTGCGGTGTACGGGATTCCCGATCAACGGGTGACGGAGGACCATGGGGAGGGCACGACCCTGAACCGAGAGCAAGTGGAGCACATGAGCCGCCCCCGCGCCCCGCGCCTGCCGTCCTGGCTGCCGATCGACCCGTACATACTGGCGTTGCTGGGGACCGTGGGCCTCGCGGCCCTGCTGCCCGCGTCGGGAGCGGCGGCCGAAGTGGCCGGCGGCGCGTCGACCGGCGCGGTGGCCCTGCTGTTCTTCCTCTACGGCGCTCGGCTCTCCACCCGAGAGGCGCTCGACGGGCTGCGGCACTGGCGGCTGCACCTGACGGTGCTGGCCGCGACCTTCGTGGTCTTTCCGCTGCTGGGACTTGCCGGGCGGGTGCTCGAACCGGCCGTGCTGACGCCCGCCCTCTACAGCGGACTCCTCTTCCTGTGCCTGGTGCCCTCGACCATCCAGTCGTCGATCGCGTTCACGTCCATGGCGCGCGGCAACGTGCCCGCCGCGATCTGCGCCGGCTCGTTCTCCAGCCTGGCCGGCATCGTGCTCACCCCACTGCTCGCGGCCCTGCTGCTCGGCGGCGCGGCGGGCGGCTTCTCGGCCGGCTCGCTGCTGCGGATCGTCCTCCAGCTCCTCGTGCCGTTCCTGGCGGGGCAGCTGCTGCGCCGCTTTGTCTCCGGGTTCCTCGTCCGGAACAAGAAGGTGCTCGGGTACGTCGACCGGGGCTCGATCCTGCTCGTCGTCTACACGGCCTTCAGCGAAGGCATGAACGCCGGGGTGTGGCACCAGGTCACGCCCGTCCGGCTGGGCGCGCTGCTCGTGGTCGAGGCGGTGCTGCTGGCGGCGATGCTGACGCTCACCTGGTTCGGCGCGAAGCGCCTCGGCTTCGGCAGGGCGGACCGGGTCGCGATCCAGTTCGCCGGCTCGAAGAAGAGCCTCGCGGCGGGGCTGCCGATGGCGGCCGTGCTGTTCGGGGCCCAGGCGAGCCTGGCGGTGCTGCCGTTGATGCTCTTCCACCAGATGCAGCTGATGGTGTGTGCGGTCATCGCGAGGCGCCGGGCATACCACGCGGAACGCGATGTGCCGGACACACCTGCCCCCAAGGCCCCTGGGCGACGCACGCCCGCGGTGGCGCGGCCCCGCTGAGCCGCGGGCAGCCGACCGGGGCTCAGCGGCGGATCCGGCGCCGGGCGTCCGACGGCGGCGGGATCATCTGCAGCGTGAGCGTGGGCGGGGGTTCCGCGATGCCGGGTCCGCCGGCCTCGGCCCAGGACAGGACGTCTTCCGTGGCGTCGTCGTCGAGCGCCCAGCCGATCCACGCGGCACGCGCTCCGCGGCGTCGTCCCTCCGTGGAGGGCTGGACCACGATGACGTTCGCCTGACCGCAGGGGCCGAGGCAGTCACTCGTGCGGACGGCGAGCCGCCCCCCGGAGGCGGCGGCCGCCTCGCGCAGCCTGGCCAGTTGACCGACGTGGTCGGTGCCGGGCTGCTTGCGGGCATCGCCGCAGCAGCAACCGCGGCAGACGACGAGCGTGCAGGGACGGGCGCCGAAGGGGCGTATGGCGTGGATCGTCACCCGCCGATCTTGTCAGCCACCGGGCCGGACCGGGTCGGGCGGGGCGGGAATCGGTCATTCCGGAAGATGTGGCCGCCTCCGCACCCGCGGACCGGGCTCGGTGGACGGAAGGACCCGGCCGGCGCAGGGGGCGCTCCCCGCCGGCCGGGCCGTATCCCGTGCAGCGGGGCGCCTCACACCCCAGTGCTGAGGGCGATGCGCTCGTCGCCCGCGTACACGTTCATGTTGGGGCCGCGCAGGAAACCGACCAGCGTCAGACCGGTCTCCGCGGCCAGGTCCACCGCGAGCGACGACGGCGCGGAGACGGCCGCGAGCACCGGTATGCCGGCCATCACCGCCTTCTGCGCCAGCTCGAACGACGCCCTCCCCGAGACGAGCAGGATCGACTGTGACAGCGGCAGCCGGTCGTCCTGCAGCGCACGCCCGACGAGCTTGTCGACCGCGTTGTGCCGGCCGACGTCCTCGCGGATGTCGAGCAGTTCGCCCTCCGGCGAGAACAGCGCCGCTGCGTGCAGGCCCCCGGTCCGGTCGAAGACCCGCTGCGCCGCCCGCAGCCGGTCGGGGAGGCCGGCGAGCAGAGCCGGCTCGACACGGACCGGGGGAGTGTCGGCGATCGGATGCCGCGTCGTGGTGCGTACGGCGTCGAGGCTGGCCTTGCCGCACAGTCCGCAGGACGACGTCGTGTAGACATTGCGCTCCAGCGTGATGTCCGGCGCCGGAACACCGGGCGCAAGCGCCACGTCGACCACGTTGTAGGTGTTGGAGCCGTCCTCCGTCGCGCCCGCGCAGTACACGATCGACCGCACCTGCGAACCGGAGTGGATCACGCCCTCGCTGACCAGGAAGCCGGCCGCGAGCGCGAAGTCGTCGCCCGGGGTGCGCATGGTGATCGCGAGCGGCTTGCCGTTCAGCCGGATCTCCAGGGGTTCCTCCGCGACCAGGGTGTCGGGACGGGACGAGACCACCCCGTCCCGGATACGGATGGTTCGGCGGCGCGCGGTGACCCGTCCCATGGCGATCAGTTCCGATTCTGTACGTGTTGGTAGCCGAAGCGGCCCTTGATGCAGAGGTTGCCGTGGGTCACCGGGTTGTCGTGCGGCGAGGTGACCTTGACGATTTCATTCTCCTGCACGTGCAGGGTCAGGTTGCAGCCGACGCCGCAGTACGCGCACACCGTCGTCGTCTGCGTCTGGGCCGACTCGTCCCAGGTTCCGGCCTCGCGCATGTCGAACTCCGACTTGAAGGAGAGCGCCCCCGTGGGGCACACCTCGATGCAGTTGCCGCAGTAGACGCACGCCGAGTCGGTCAGGGGCGCGTCGTGCTCGGTGGAGATGCGGGAGTCGAAGCCGCGGCCCGCGACGGCGATGGCGAAGGTGTTCTGCCACTGGTCGCCGCAGGCGTCCACACACTTGTAGCAGAGGATGCACTTGTCGTAGTCGCGGACGTACAGGTCGTTGTCGATCTTCGGCTCTTCGTCGACACGGGCGGCGTCCCTGCCGAAGCGGTCCGGCTTCGCCTCGTACTCCTTGATCCACTCGGCGGCGCGGGGCGTCGTGGAGAGGTCGGTCGAGGAGGCCAGCAGCTCCAGCACGACCTTGCGGCTGTGCCGGGCGCGCTCGGTGTCGGTCCGCACGCTCATACCCGGCTCCGCCCGCCGGGAGCAGGCGGGCGCGAGGGTCCGGGAGCCCTCGACCTCGACGACGCACACCCGGCAGGCGTTCTTCGGCGTGAGCGTGTCGCCCTGGCAGAGCGTCGGTATGTCCTTGCCCGCGGCCCGGCACGCGTCGAGGATCGTGTCGCCCTCCGGGACCCGTACGTCCTCGCCGTCGAGGGTGAAGTCGACGAGCCTGCGCGGCATGTGGAGAGGTATCGCGGTCATTCGTAGGCTCCCAGCCGGTCGATGGCGGATTCCACTGCGTTCCAGGCGGTCTGGCCGAGCCCGCAGATCGAGGCGTCCCGCATGGCCCGCCCCACCTCGCGCAGCAGGGCGATGTCGTCGGCGTCGGCGCCGGTGCGGTCCTTGATGCGGTGCAGCGCCTCTTCCTGCCGGACCGTGCCGACCCGGCAGGGCACGCACTGCCCGCAGGACTCGTCACGGAAGAACTCGGCGATGCGCAGCAGGACACGGGGGAGTTCGACGGTGTCGTCGAACACGAGCACCACGCCGGAGCCGAGGGTGGTACCGGCCGCCCTGGTGCCCTCGAAGGTGAGCGGGATGTCCAGCTCGTCGCGGCGTACGAAGCTGCCGGCCGCGCCGCCGAGGAGCACCGCGCGGATGCGTTCGGGCGGTCCCGCGAGCTCGATCAGTTCACGCAGCGTGACGCCGAACGGCAGCTCGTAGACCCCGGGGCGGGCCACGTGGCCGGCGAGGCAGAACAGCTTGGTCTCCTCGGTCCTGCCGGTGAGGATCGGCAGGACGTTGACGAGCGTCTCGACGTTGTTGACGGCGGTCGGCTTGCCGAAGAGGCCCTTCTCCACGGGGAACGGCGGCTTGGTGCGGGGCTCGCCGCGGTAGCCCTCGATGGAGTTGAAGATCGCGGTCTCCTCGCCGCAGATGTAGGCGCCCGCGCCGCGGCGGATCTCGATGTCGAACGCGTAACCCTGGCCGAGGACGTCGTCACCGAGGAGGCCACGGGCACGGGCCGAGTCGATGGCGTTCTGCAGGAGGCGCAGAGCCCTCGGGTACTCGCCGCGGAGGTACAGGAAGCCCTTGTGGGCGCCGATGGCGTACCCCGCGACGGTCATAGCCTCGATCAGCGCGTACGGGTCGCCCTCCATCAGGACCCGGTCCTTGAAGGTGCCGGGCTCGCTCTCGTCGGCGTTGCACACGAGGTAGTGGGGACGGTCGGGCTGCGACGCGGTGGCCTGCCACTTGCGCCCCGTGGGGAACGCCGCCCCGCCGCGGCCGACGAGGTTCGCGTCGGTGACCTCCCGTATGACGCCGGCCGGGCCGAGGGTGAAGGCGCGGCGAAGGGCGGCGTAGCCGCCGTGCGCACGGTAGTCGTCCAGGCTGTACGGGTCGACGACGCCGACGCGCCGCAGGAGCACGAGCCCTTCGGAACCGGCCTGCGGCACGGCGGCGCTCGCGGGTGCCTCGTCGGGGGCGCGCTCGGGGGAGCGGGCGGCGGCGACGAGGGCGTCGGCGGTGGCGGGGGCGACAACGGCGGTGGTGCCTTCCCCGCCGCGCCCTCCCCCTACGGCCTGGCGGCCGTGGGAGGTGCCCCCATCCCGAACCGGAGGCTCGGTCCCGGGCCCGGGAGCGCCTTCGGCGGTGTCCTCGAACGCCGGCCGGGCCGGGAGCCGGCCCGCGCGGATCAGCAGCGCCGCCGGGGCGCGTTCGCACAGGCCGAGGCACGGGCTCGGCTGGACCGTGACGTCCGGGCCGAGCCCGTCGGCCTCGGACAGCGAACCACCCCGCGCCGCGCACGCGATGTCCGTGCACACATGCAGCACCTTCGCGGCACGCGGTTTCACCGAGAACATCGAGTAGAAGGTCGCCACCCCGTACGCCTCCGCCGGCGGCACCGTCAGCCGTCGGCAGATGTAGTCCAGCGCCCCTTCGCTCAGCCACCCCACCCGGTCGTTCACGGCGTGCAGCGCAGGCAGCAGCAGGTCCCTGCGGTCCCGGGCCGCCGCCCCGCCCTTCGCCCAGCGCAACTCGTCCGACGAGCGGGCCGACCCGCCTTCCCAGCCGCTCTCCGGCGGGCCCAACAGCGCGTCGACCGCCTCCCGTTCCTCGTCCGTCGACTTCGCCGCGTCCGTGAACTTCAGGTCCATGCGGGCTCCAGCTTCTCGATCCGTACCGCCGACGCCTTGAATTCGGCGGTGCCCGCGATCGGACAGTTCGCCTCGATCGTCAGGGAGTTGGTGTCCACCTCGTCCGGGAAGTGCATCGTCATGAACGCGAGCCCGGGCCGCAGCCCGGGATCGATCCACACCGGCGCCGTCACCGAGCCGCGCCTGGAGGAGACACGGACCTCCTCCTCGACCTGCACCCCGTACGCCGCGGCGTCCTCGGGGCACAGCTCGATGTACTCGCCGCGCCGCAGGGGGGAGGCGAAACCCCCGCTCTGCACACCGGTGTTGTACGAGTCGAGCCGGCGCCCCGTCGTCAGCCGCAGCGGGTAGTCCTCGTCGGTGAGGTCGACCGGCGGGTCGTGCTCGACCAGCCCGAACGCCGCCGGCATGCCCCGCGCGGCGGGGTCCTTCTCCCAGAGCCTGCCGTGGAGGAAGCTCGACGGCAGTTCGTCGACGTCCGGGCACGGCCATTGCAGGCCCTGGTGCTCGTCCAGCCGTTCGTACGTCATCCCGAAGTGGTCCGGTGACAGCGAGCGCAGCTCGTTCCAGACAGCCTGCGAGTCGGCGAACTTCCAGTCGTGACCGAGCCGTCCGGCGAGGTCGCAGATGATGGCGATGTCCTCGCGGGCCTCGCCCGGCGGAACCAGCGCGGCCCGAACCCGCTGCACCCGGCGTTCGCTGTTGGTCGTCGTGCCGTCCGTCTCCGCCCAGGCGGCCGTCGCGGGCAGCACCACGTCCGCCAGCTCCGCGGTCCGTGTCAGGAAGATGTCCTGCACCACGAGGTGGTCGAGGGCCTCGAGCCGCCGTACGGCCTGACCGCTGTCGGCCTCCGACTGTGCCGGGTTCTCGCCGATGCAGTAGACCGCACGCAGCTCGCCGCTCTCCATCGCCTCGAACATCTCGGTCAGGGTCTTGCCGTAGCGCGGCTGGATGGTGGCGCCCCACGCCCGTTCGAACTTCTCCCGGGTGTCCGGGTGGAGGATGTCCTGGAAGCCGGGCAGCCGGTTGGGGATGGCGCCCATGTCGCCGCCGCCCTGGACGTTGTTCTGGCCGCGCAGCGGCTGGACCCCGGCGCCGTACCGGCCGACATGGCCGGTGAGCAGGGCGAGATTGATCAGGGCGCGGACGTTGTCGGTGCCGTTGTGGTGCTCGGTGATGCCGAGGGTCCAGCACAGCTGGGCGCGTTCCGCGGTCGCGTAGGCGTGCGCCAGTTCGCGGATCGCCTCGGCCGGTACGCCGGTCACCTTCTCGGCGGCGGTCGGCGTCCACGGCTCGACGAGCCGCGCGTACTCCTCGAAGCCGGTCGTCGCGCGGTCCACGAAGGCGCGGTTGACGAGCCCGGCGTGGATGATCTCGCGGCCCACCGCGTGGGCGAGGGGTATGTCGGTGCCCACGTTGAGGCCGAGCCAGCTCTCCGCCCACTCGGCGGTCGAGGTGCGGCGCGGGTCGACGGCGTACATCCGTGCCCCGTTCCTGATCCCCTTCAGAACGTGCTGGAAGAAGATCGGGTGCGCGAAGCGGGCATTGGACCCCCACATCACGATCAGATCGGTGTGGTCGACCTCCTCGTACGAGGAGGTGCCGCCGCCGGAGCCGAAGACTGCCGACAGGCCGGCAACGCTGGGCGCGTGGCAGGTGCGGTTGCACGAGTCGACGTTGTTGGTGCCCATCACGACGCGGGTGAACTTCTGCGCCACATAGTTCATTTCGTTGGTGGCGCGGGCGCAGGAGAGCATCGCGAAGGCGTCGGGGCCGAACGCGTCGCGGGTCCGGCGGAACCCGGCCGCGGCCCGCTCCAGCGCCTCGTCCCAGCTCGCCCGGCGCAGCTGTCCGTCGTCGCCGCGGACCAGCGGATGGGTGAGCCTCGGATACCGCTTCTGCGGCTTCTTCTTCATGCTGCGCTCCCTGTGGAAGGGGTCGAGGTCGATGCGAGAAGGTCGGCGAGTGCGTGCACGGCGCACAGCTTCGGTACGGGGGTCCTCGTCAGAGCGGCCAGTTCGACGACGGCCGCGAGCAGCACGTCCAGTTCGAGCGGCTTGCCCTTCTCCAGGTCCTGGAGGGTGGAGGTCTTGTGGTCACCGACGCGCTCCGCTCCGGCGAGACGCCGCTCGACGGAGATCCTGGGGTGGCAGCCGACGGCGGCCGCGACCTCGAGCGTCTCGTGCATCATCGTCTCGACCAGCGCCTTGGTGTCCCGGTGGCGGCAGATCTGGGCCATCGTGGCCCGGGACAGAGCGCTGATCGGATTGAAGGAGATGTTGCCGAGCAGCTTGATCCAGATGTCGTTGCGCAGATCCGGCTCGACGGGGCACTTGAGCCCGCCGGCGATCATCGCGTCGCTGAAGTCGGCGCAGCGCCGTGACACGGTCCGGTCGGGCTCGCCGATGGAGAACCGGGTGCCCTCCAGGTGCCGTACGACGCCGGGGGCCTCGAGCTCGGTCGCGGCGTAGACGACGCAGCCGATGGCGCGCTCGGGCGGCAGGGTGGCGCTGACCGCGCCGCCGGGGTCGACGGCCTCGATCCGTCGGCCGGTGTACGGGCCGGGCAGGCCGTGGAAGTACCACCACGGAATGCCGTTCTGGGCGGCGACGACGGCGGTGTTCCGGTGCAGCAGAGGATGCACCAACGGGCCCGACTCCGCATAGGAGTTGGCCTTGAGGCCGAGGAACACATAATCGACGGGCCCTACGGCGGACGGGTCGTCCGTCGCGGCGGGACGTGCGGTGAAGTCACCGCGGGGGCTCAGTACGCGGACGCCGTCGCGGCGCATGGCTGTGAGATGGGCGCCGCGAGCGATGAGATGGACCTCGGCGCCGGCGCGGTGGAGCGCGGCCCCGACATATGCGCCGATCGCACCGGCGCCGACAACTGCGACTTTCACGGGGCTCTCCGTTCGGTTGACGACCGAGCGAGGGCGAACTGTGACGAGGGTTGAGTCGACAGAATATTGTCTACAGTATGCCTTCACGGGGGGTCAAGACTCGTGCCGCGACGCGTGACCGCGGGGCCCGGACTCTCGAAAAGCTCCAAAGTCCGGCGCCGGAAGCTGTGGGATCACCTGCCGTCGTACCGGTCGGTAGCAGCCAAGACTGGGTTGTTCCTGACATCCGATCGAGGAGAACGCCGCCCATGACAGGCTCTCGTGTCGTCGCCCTCGGGCACTATCAGCCCGCCAAGGTGCTCACCAACGACGACCTGGCCCTCATGGTCGACACGAGTGACGAGTGGATCCGCAGTCGCGTCGGGATCCACACCCGTCATGTGGCCGGCCCCGACGAGCCCGTCGACGAGCTCGCCGCGCACGCCGCGGCCAAGGCCCTGGCGTCGGCCGGGCTGATGCCCGCCGACGTGGACCTGGTGCTGGTCGCCACCTCCACCGCGGTCGACCGGTCGCCCAACACCGCGGCCAGGGTGGCGGCGCGGCTGGGTATGGCCTCGCCCGCGGTGATGGACCTCAACGTCGTCTGCGCCGGCTTCACCCACGCGCTCGCCACCGCCGACCACACCCTGCGGGCGGGAGCGGCGACCCGCGCCCTCGTCATCGGGGCGGACAAGATGGCCGACATCGTCGACTGGACCGACCGCACGACGTGCGTCCTCGTGGGCGACGGCGCCGGCGCGGCCGTGGTCGAGGCCGTCCCGGACGGGCAGGAGCCCGGCATCGGCCCGGTGCTGTGGGGGTCGGTGCCCGAGATGGGGCACGCCGTGCGGATCGAGGGAACCCCGGCGCGCTTCGCGCAGGAGGGTCAGGCCGTCTACCGCTGGGCCACGACCCAGCTGCCGCCGATCGCACGCAAGGTCTGCGAACGGGCGGGCGTCGCACCCGAGGATCTGGCGGCAGTCGTGCTGCACCAGGCCAATCTGCGGATCATCGAGCCGGTCGCACGGAAGATCGGCGCGGTCAACGCCGTCATCGCCCGCGATGTCGTCGACTCGGGCAACACCTCCGCCGCGTCGATCCCGATGGCCCTGTCGAAGCTGGTCGAACGTGGCGAGATCCAGTCCGGCGACCCCGTCCTGCTGTTCGGGTTCGGCGGAAACCTGTCGTACGCCGGGCAGGTGATCCGCTGTCCGTGACGTTCACGGGCAGACTGGCCGCATGGTGACGAAGCGAAGTGCCGGGCTGCTGCTGTGGCGGCGCCGGGAGGCGGGGGTCGAGGTCCTCATCGGACACATGGGCGGCCCGTTCTGGTCGGCACGGAACGAGGGAGCCTGGTCGATCCCCAAAGGCGAGTACGCCCCCGACGAGGAGCCGATGGCGGCCGCGCGGCGTGAGTTCGAGGAGGAGCTGGGGCTCCAGGCGCCGGACGGCGACTGGCATCCGCTCGGCGAGACGCGCCAGTCGAACGGCAAGCTCGTGACGGTGTGGGCGATGGAGGGCGATCTCGACACCGCGCTCGTCGTGCCGGGCACCTTCACCATGGAGTGGCCGAGGGGATCGGGCGTGACACAGGAGTTCCCCGAGATCGACCGTGCCGAGTGGGTCGGTGTGGAAGAGGCGCGGCCGAAGCTGGTGACCGGCCAACGGGTTTTTCTGGACCGGCTTCTTCCGCTTCTGTGACGTGACCGGCGTCTCGGTGTGGCCGATGATTGCGCTCGGTAGACTGTAGACGATAGCCAATCGCTCGATCGCCGTTGTCGTTCGCCGCTCGTTGGCCGGAGGGGACCGCCGATGTTGTCAGCAGGACTGCCGCAAGGAACCGTGCCCAAGCTGGAACGCCCCGGTCCACTGCGTGAGCGTGTGTACGAGGCGCTGCTGGAGCTGATCACCACCCGTGCGCTGAGGCCGGGGCAGCATCTGGTCGAGAGCGAGCTCGCCGGGCACCTCGGCGTCTCCCGCCAGCCCGTGCGCGAGGCGTTGCAACGCCTCAACACGGAGGGCTGGGTGGATCTGCGCCCCGCTCAGGGCGCATTCGTCCACGAGCCCACCGAGGCGGAGGCCGACCAACTCCTTTCCGTACGAACGCTGTTGGAGGCGGAGGCCGCCCGGCTCGCCGCGGCGAACTCGGGCACGGCGGGCATCGAGGCCCTCGAATCGCTGTGCGCCAAGGGCGAGCAGGCGGTCGCCGACGACGACGTCGACCTGGCCGTGGCCACCAACGCCGCCTTCCACGCCAAGGTGATGGAACTCGCCGGCAACCTGGTCCTGGCGGAGCTGGCGGCCCAGGTGGACCGCCGGGTCCGCTGGTACTACACCCCGGTCGCCCGGCAGCGGGGCCGCCAGTCGTGGATCGAGCACCGAGAGCTGATCGCCGCGATCTCCGTCCGCGACGAGAAGCGGGCCACCGAGGTCATGCGCGCGCACACCGAGCACACCCGCACGACCTACCACCAGCGCGAACAGGCCTGACCGGCCCGGCCCCGGCGCCCTCAGGCGGGCGGCCTGCCGACGGCGAGCATCAGCCGCATCGCCGTGTTGCGGACCGGCGCGACACCGGGCGTGTGCACCATCTTGTTCATCAGGCGCGCGGCCCGGGCCAGCCGCTGCGTCGGAACGCGCCGGAGCGCGTCGTACGCGGCGAGGGCGTCCTCCACCCTGTGGTGGGTGCACAGCTCGCGGGCGAGCGTCACGCCGTCGATCAGCGCCTCGCAGGCTCCGCGGCCCAGGTCGGGCGTCATGGCATGGGCCGCGTCCCCGATCAGAGCCGTGCGCCCGCTGACGTAACGGGGCAACGGCCGCGCGAGGTCGTGGAGGTCGAGGCGCAGCACGCCCTCACCGTCGTTCTCGCGCACCCGGTCCAGGACGCGCCGCACGCCGGGGTGCCAGTCGCCGAAGCACTCTTCCAGCGCGGCGAGTTCGCCTCTTGGTGCCTTGGCCAGCTCCGGGGCGCGCACGCACGCGAACCAGTTGGTGCGGCCTTCCGTGTGCGGGGTGACGCCGAAGCGGGCACCCGAGCCCCACGTCTCGACGACGGTGTCCATGTCGCCGTCGACGATCCCGCGCCAGGACGTCACGCCGGTGTAGCGGGTGCCGTAAGCATTGCCGAACAAGGCTTTGCGTGCACGGCTGTTGATGCCGTCGGCGGCGACGACCACGTCGTAGCCCGACAGTTCGCGGACATCGTCGACGCTCTCGCCGAAACGGATGACGCCGTCGTCGAGCGGGCCGGCGAGCGTGCGCAGCAGCGGGACCCGGGAGATCAGGTACACCGGGTCGCCCGTGCGGCGCCGCAGCGCTGCCACGTCGACATCCGCGATGCGGGCGCCGTCCGCCCGTACGAACCCGCCGCCGGTCTGCGGGCGAGCGAGCGACCGCGCGGTGTCGCCGAGCCCGAGGGCGTCCAGGGCCTGCAGGGCGCTGGGCCACATGCCGAGTGCCGTGCCGGTCTCCGGCAGGCCCGCCGCGCGCTCCCGCACGTCCACGTCCCAGCCGTTCGCGCGCAGATGGACAGCGGTGGCGAGACCGCCGATACCGGCTCCGATGATGATCGCTGTTCTGGCCATGCGTTCACGGTACTATGTTTGTAGTGATCGGACGCGGTTTCATCGGGAAGGTGGCTGGAACCCCATGGCGGGCAGGCGTGACGAGGTCCTCAATGCGGCGATCGCGGTGCTGGCCGCGGGTGGACTGCGCCGGCTGACGTACCAGGCGGTGGACGGAGCAGCCGGCGTCCCGGCCGGCACCACGTCCAATCACTTCCGCAACCGGGACGTCCTGGTCGACGGGGTGGTCGCGCACCTGGAGGAGCTGGACCGGCGTGACTGGGAGTCCTTCGCCGGGCGTGCCGCCCCCCACGGGATCGACGAACTGGCTGCCGCCCTGGCCCGGATGGTGGAGCACCTGGTCGGCCCGGCCCGCGACCGCACGAGCGCCCGGTACGCCCTGCTGCTCGAGGGCATCGCCCGCCCCTCGGTGCGGGAGCCGCTCGTGCGGGGGCGGGAGTCGCTGGTGGGCTGGGGCGCGGAGTGGCTTGCCGCGTCGGGTTCGCCGGACCCGGAGGGCCACTGCAGAGTGCTGTTCGACCTGCTCGAGGGCATGATGTTCCATCAGGTCACGCTCCCGGACAGGGCGTTCCGTCCGGAACGGGCGATCCGCACGGCACTGAGGGCGTTCTTCCCGGGGGTATGACGCTGCCGGGCTGGACCCGGCGCTCGGGGGTGGCCCTGTGCGGGGTCCTGTCGGGGGGCGCGGCCGCCCCGATGTGCCCCTGCTGGTGGGTGGTGCGGGGGCGGGGCCTCCGGAGGGGGGATCGCGGACTGCTTTCCCGTACTTGCGCCACTCAAGACTCACGACGCTTTACGTCCGCTCACCCCCCTCCTACGACCCCACCCCCTCCTGCCGGTGCAGGGACTGCACGGGCGGTGGCCGGTCTCCACGGCCGGTGCGTGCTTTCCCGGCCGGAGCGGCACCCGGACGCCGAACACCCGGACCGGGCCCACCCGAGGGACGCCGGCCAGGAACAGCCGGGCCCCGCCCGGTGGCGCGGCCCAGTTGCCGCGCGCTCAAGCGCGTGGCGCGCGGACCTTTGTCCCGGGTGTGGAGAAAGTTGTGCCGGAACTGCGCGCAAGTTCTTCCCAGTTCGGTAAAGCGCTGCTACGTTCCCCTCGAAAGCCCGACGGAGACAGCCGACTGGGTCCCCAGCCGAAGGCCAGGGGAGGGGAGGGGCACGTGAGACGGATGACAGCTCGACCCGCGAACGCGCACCAGGCGCGACTGCTTCGGCTGCTGCGTGACGGTGGCCCCAACTCCCGTGCACAGCTGGGCGACGAGGTGGACCTGTCCCGTTCCAAGCTCGCCGTCGAGGTCGACCGGCTGCTGGAGACCGGACTCGTGGTCGCCGACGGACTCGCCGCCTCCCGCGGCGGGCGTCGCTCCCACAACATCCGGCTCGCGCCGGCGCTGCGCTTCCTGGGCGTCGACATCGGCGCCACCTCGATCGACGTCGCCGTCACCAACGCGGAGCTGGAGGTCCTGGGGCACCTCAACCAGCCCATGGACGTCCGCGAGGGTCCCGTCGCCGTCTTCGAGCAGGTGCTGGCGATGGCGGCGAAACTCAAGGCCTCCGGACTGGCGGAGGGTTTCGACGGGGCAGGCATCGGCGTGCCCGGCCCCGTCCGCTACCCCGAGGGCGTGCCCGTCGCGCCGCCGATCATGCCGGGCTGGGACGGCTTCCCCGTGCGGGAGGCGCTCAGCCAGGACCTGGGCTGCCCGGTGATGGTCGACAACGACGTGAACCTGATGGCCATGGGGGAGCAGCACGCCGGCGTCGCGCGTTCCGTGGGCGACTTCCTGTGCATCAAGATCGGCACAGGCATCGGCTGCGGCATCGTCGTCGGCGGAGAGGTCTACCGCGGTACGACCGGCAGCGCCGGCGACATCGGCCACATCCAGGTCGCACCGGACGGCCGCGCCTGCGCCTGCGGCAACAGGGGCTGTCTGGAGGCGCACTTCAGTGGCGCCGCGCTCGCCCGTGACGCCGAGGACGCGGCCCGCGCCGGCCGGTCGGCCGAGCTCGCCGCCCGGCTGGAGGCGGCCGGGCACCTCACGGCCGCGGACGTGTCCGCCGCCGCGGCCGCGGGGGACGCCACGGCCATCGAGCTCATCCGAGAGGGAGGCAACCGCCTCGGTCAGGTCATCGCGGGACTCGTCAGCTTCTTCAACCCGGGTCTCGTGGTCATCGGCGGCGGTGTGACCGGCCTCGGCCACACCCTGCTCGCCAGCGTACGCACCCAGGTCTACCGGCAGTCCCTACCGCTGGCCACCGGCAATCTTCCCATCGTGCTGGGCGAGTTGGGCCCGACCGCCGGAGTCATCGGCGCGGCCCGGCTCATCAGCGACCACCTGTTCTCGCCGGCCTGACCTTCAGGCCGGCATCGCACACGGCTCAGCAAAAAAGCACACGCACCTGGTTCCACCCTGCCCGCTCACCGGCCGCACCCGCCGAGGGGATTTGTCATGGCCTCAGAACCACCGCTGCTCACCATGTCCGGCATCACCAAGTCCTTCCCGGGCGTCCGTGCCCTGGACGGCGTGGACCTCGAGGTCCTGGCCGGCGAAGTCCACTGTCTCCTCGGCCAGAACGGCGCCGGCAAGTCCACCCTGATCAAGGTGCTGGCCGGCGCCCATCAGCCCGACGGCGGGGAGATCACCTGGCGCGCGGAGGCCGTGGCCCTCAAGTCGCCCATCGCCGCCATGCGCCTCGGCATCGCCACGATCTACCAGGAACTCGACCTGGTGGAAGGGCTGTCCGTCGCGGAGAACGTCTTCCTCGGGCACGAGCCCACCTCCGCCGGATTCGTCGTCCGGGGCGGTACGGCCCGTACCGCGACCACGCGACTGCTCGAGCGGCTCGGCCACCCGGAGATCGACCCAGCGTGCCTCGTGGGCGAACTCTCCGCGGCACAGCAGCAGATCGTCTCCATGGCACGCGCGCTCTCCCACGAGGTGCGGTTGATCGTAATGGACGAGCCGTCGGCCGCCCTCGACCCCGACGAGGTCGACAACCTTTTCCGGATCGTCGGCGACCTGACCGCCGACGGTGTCGCCGTCGTCTACATCTCCCACCGCCTCGAGGAGATCCGGCGCATCGGCGACCGGGTCACCGTGCTCAAGGACGGCCGGGCGGTGGCCGTCGGCCTGCCCGCCAAGTCGACCCCGACCCGTGACATCGTTGCCCTGATGACGGGACGCAACGTCGAGTACGTCTTCCCCGAGCGCCCGGCGAGCGATGCCGCCGCCGCCAAGGAGCCCGTACTGCGCGTCGAAGGTCTCACCAGGAAGGGCGAGTTCGCCCCGGTCGACCTGGAACTGCGGCCCGGCGAGATCGTGGGCCTCGCCGGGCTCGTCGGATCGGGACGCAGCGAGATCCTGGAGACGATCTACGGCGCCCGCAAGGCCGACGCCGGGCGTGTCCTCGTCGACGGCACCGTACTGCGCCCCGGCAGCGTCCGCGCCGCCGTCCGCGCGGGGATCGGGCTCGCCCCGGAGGAGCGCAAGGCGCAGGGCCTGCTGATGCTCGAGTCCGTCACCCGCAACGTCTCCGTGTCCACCCTCTCCCGCTTCGCCCGCGCGGGCTGGCTCGACCAGCGTGCGGAACGGGCGGCCGCCCAGCAGGCCACCAGGGAACTCTCCCTGCGGCCCGACAACCCCGACGCCCGCATCCGCACCCTGTCCGGCGGCAATCAGCAGAAGGCCGTCCTGGCCCGCTGGCTGCTGCGCGGCTGCAAAGTGCTGCTGCTGGACGAACCGACCCGCGGCGTCGACGTCGGCGCCAGGGCC
The DNA here is from genome assembly GCF_040613325.1 of Streptomyces sp. NPDC006283. Classification (NCBI taxonomy): domain Bacteria; kingdom Bacillati; phylum Actinomycetota; class Actinomycetes; order Kitasatosporales; family Streptomycetaceae; genus Streptomyces; species Streptomyces sp. NPDC006283. The sequence goes on from NZ_JBEXRZ010000024.1 coordinate 29,663, forward strand.
GAGCTCTACGCAGTGATCCGCCGGCTGGCCGACGAAGGCCTCGCCGTACTTCTCGTATCCAGCGAGGTGCCCGAAGTCCTCGGCCTCGCGGACCGGGTGCTGGTGCTCCGGGAGGGCAACGTCGTCCACACGGCGGATGCCCGGGAGCTCGACGAGCACCGCGTACTCGACCTCGTGATGGAAGGGAGCCCGACGGCATGACGCAGCCGGCCACTCCGACGCAGCAGAACGCGCCGACGCTCAGCCCCAAGACCACCCCGGACAAGGGGGTTTCGCGCCGTCCGCTCGGACTGCGCCTCGATGTCCGCAACCTGTCGCTGCTCGGCGTCCTCGCCGTCCTCGTCGCGGTCGGCGGCATCACCAAGCCCGACGAGTTCCTCGCCACCAGCAACCTGCAGCTCGTCCTCACCCAGGCCTCCGTCATCGGCGTCGTCACGGTCGGTATGACGTTCGTCATCACCAGCGGCGGCATAGACCTGTCCGTCGGCGCGATCGTGGCGCTCGCCTCCGTCTGGGCGACGACCGTCGCCACACAGGAGTACGGTTTCGCCGGCATCCTGTTCACGGCCGTCGTCGTCGGCGTGGGCTGCGGCCTCGTGAACGGCCTGCTCATCGCGTACGGCAGGATGGTGCCGTTCATCGCCACTCTCGCCATGCTGGCCTCCGCCCGCGGACTCGCCCTGCAGATCACGGACGGCAAGACCCAGATCGTCACCGTCGACTCGGTGCTCGACCTCGGCATCAGGGACGCCTACATCCTCGGCATCCCACCGCTGGTACTGGTCTTCGCCGCGGTCACCGCCGTCGGCTGGCTCCTGCTCAACCGCACCACCTTCGGCCGCCGCACCGTCGCCGTCGGCGGCAACGCGGAGGCGGCGCGGCTCGCCGGCATCGACGTGCGCCGGCAGCGCCTCTACCTGTACCTGCTGTCCGGTCTGTGCTGCGGCATCGCCGCCTTCATGCTCATCGTGCTGGCGGGCTCCGGCCAGAACACCAACGGCAATCTCTACGAACTCGACGCCATCGCCGCCGCGATCATCGGCGGCACGCTGCTCAGCGGCGGTCGCGGCACCATCGTCGGCTCCGTCCTCGGCGTCCTCGTCTTCACCACGATCACCAACATCTTCGCCCTCAACAACCTCGAGAGCGCGGTCCAGCAGATCGCCAAGGGCGCCATCATCGTCGCCGCCGTACTGGTCCAGCACCGGACACTGCGGGGCGGCGACGCCTGACACCGCCGTCCCGCGCCTCCCTCTTCTCTCGCACGCCTTCTCGTACCGCCCACACCACATAGTTGAAGGGGCTGACCCGCCATGCCAGAAATCCCAGCCACCAGCCGCAGAGGACTGCTCTTCGGCACCGCCGCGATCTCCGCCGGCGCGCTGCTCACCGCCTGCACCAGCAACGAGCCCAAGACCGAGGAGACGGCCGCCGAGAACGCCCCGGTCGCCGACGACAAGCCCGGTAAGGCCGTCACCATCGGCTTCGCCGGCCCGCAGGCCGACCACGGCTGGCTGAACGCCATCAACCAGAACGCCAAGTCCCGCGCGGAGAAGTACTCCGACGTCACCCTGGAGATCACCGAGGGCTCCAACGACACGGCCGCCCAGATCGGCCAGGTCCAGACCCTGATCAACAAGAAGGTCGACGTCCTGGTGATCCTGCCCGCCGACGGCAAGGCGCTCACCCAGATCGGCCTCCAGGCCATGAAGGCGGGCATCCCCGTCGTCAACCTGGACCGGATCTTCGCCTCACCCCAGGCGTACCGCTGCTGGATCGGCGGCGACAACTACGGCATGGGCCTCAACGCCGGCAACTACATCGGCGAGCAGCTCAAGGACAAGCCCAACGCCAAGGTCATCGAGCTCGCCGGGCTGGACAACCTCGAACTCACCAAGCAGCGCACCCAGGGCTTCGACGATGCCCTGAAGAACTACCCCAACATCAAGAAGGTCGCCCGGCAGGCCGCCGACTTCACGGTCGAGTCCGGCCAGGCCAAGATGGCGCAGCTGCTGCAGGCCCAGTCGCAGTTCGACGCCCTGTGGAACCACGACGACGACCAGGGCGTGGGCGCCCTGCGCGCCATCGCCCAGGCCGGGCGCAAGGACTTCCTGATGGTCGGCGGCGCCGGCGCCAAGTCCGCCATGGACGCCATCAAGGCCGACGACAGCGTGCTCAAGGCCACCGTCCTTTACCCGCCGACGATGGCCGCCTCCGCCATCGACCTCGCCCGCGCGCTCGGGCAGGGCAAGGGCGTCAGCGGGATGGCCGAACTCGAGATCCCGGCCTCCCTGACCCTCTACTCGGCCGTCGTCACCAAGGACAACGTCGACGAGTACCTGCCCACCGGTTTCAACTGACCGGCGCGCCCGGGCGATCCTCTCGGGCCCCCACCGAGCACACCGACGAGATCGTGACTCCGACAGGAGGATTCCGCATGGAACTGAGGGACAGTGGCGCCGCACCGCCGACACTCGGCGTCGGCATGGTCGGCTACGCGTTCATGGGCGCCGCCCACTCCCAGGGGTGGCGCACCGCAGGGCGCGTCTTCGACCTGCCGCTGCGGCCGGTCCTCGCCGCGATCGGTGGCCGTGACGCCGCCGCGGTGCGTGCCGCGGCGGACAAACACGGCTGGGCCGCGGCGGAGACCGACTGGCGCGCCCTCGTGGCCCGCGACGACGTGCACCTCGTCGACGTCTGCACGCCGGGCGACAGCCATGCGGAGATCGCCATCGCGGCGCTGGAGGCAGGCAAGCACGTCCTGTGCGAGAAGCCGCTGGCCAACTCGGTCGCGGAGGCGGAAGCCATGGTCGCGGCGGCGGAACGTGCCAGGGAACGCGGCCAGTTGGCCATGGTCGGGTTCAACTACCGGCGGGTCCCCGCCCTCGCGTACGCTCGCCGGCTGATCGCCGAGGGCCGGCTCGGCGCCCTGCGGCACGTACGGGTCACCTACCTGCAGGACTGGCTGGTGGACCCGGACTTCCCGCTGACCTGGCGGCTCCAGCGCGAGCACGCGGGCTCCGGCGCGCTCGGCGATCTCGGCGCGCACATCGTCGACCTCGCGCAGTATCTGGCGGGGGAGCTGCTGGTCGGGGTCTCCGCCCAGATGGAGACCTTCGTGAAGGAACGGCCCCTGCTCCAAGGTGCCTCCGCGGGACTTACCGCATCGGGCGGCACGGAGCGCGGGGCGGTCACCGTCGACGACGCGGCCGTCTTCACCGGCCGGCTCGCCTCCGGTGCGCTCGCCACGTTCGAGGCGACCCGGATGGCGACGGGCCGCAAGAACGCGCTCCGGCTGGAGATCAACGGCGAGCACGGATCGCTCGCCTTCGACCTCGAGCGGCTCAACGAGCTGTCGTTCCACGACCATCACGAGCCCGCCGCCACGGCCGGTTTCCGGCGGATCCTCGTCACCGAGGCCGAGCATCCGTACCTGGAGGCCTGGTGGCCGCCGGGTCACGCGCTCGGATACGAGCACACCTTCGCGCACCAGGCGCGCGACCTGGTCGAGGCCATCGCCACGGGCACCGACCCGGTGCCGTCGTTCGCCGACGGCCTTCAGGTGCAGCGGGTGCTCGCGGCGGTGGAGGAGAGCGCCCAGAAGAACGCCGTCCACACCCCCGTACAGGCAGTACAGGCACAGGTCCGGTAGAGAGATCCGGCAGGGATCCGGTTTGGAGGCGCCATGCCACGCCCGTTCACACTGTTCACCGGCCAGTGGGCCGATCTGCCGCTCGAGGAGGTCTGCTCCCTGGCCCGTGACTTCGGCTACGACGGTCTGGAACTCGCCTGCTGGGGCGACCACTTCGAGGTCGACAAGGCACTCGCCGACCCGTCCTACCTGGACGGGCGGCATGCGCTGCTGGAGAAGTACGGCCTCAAGTGCTGGGCCATCTCCAACCACCTGGTCGGCCAGGCCGTCTGCGACAACCCCATCGACGAGCGCCACCAGGGCATCCTGCCCGCCAGGATCTGGGGAGACGGCGAGCCCGAGGGCGTGCGGCAGCGGGCCGCTGCCGAGCTGCGGGACACCGCGCGCGCCGCGGCCGCCTTCGGCGTGGACACCGTCATCGGCTTCACCGGTTCGTCGATCTGGCACCTCGTCGCGATGTTCCCGCCCGTGCCCGAGCGGATGATCGAGCGCGGCTACGAGGACTTCGCGGAGCGCTGGAACCCGATCCTCGACGTCTTCGACACCGAGGGCGTGCGCTTCGCCCACGAGGTCCACCCCAGCGAGATCGCCTACGACTACTGGACCACCAAACGGGCCCTGGAGGCGGTCGGCAACCGCCCGGCCTTCGGACTGAACTTCGACCCGAGTCACTTCGTCTGGCAGGACCTCGACCCCGTCGGCTTCCTGTACGACTTCCGGGACCGGATCTACCACGTCGACTGCAAGGAGGCCCGCAAGCGCCTCGACGGGCGCAACGGGCGGCTCGGCTCCCATCTCCCGTGGGGCGACCCCCGGCGCGGCTGGGACTTCGTCTCCGCCGGGCACGGCGACGTGCCCTGGGAGGACGTGTTCCGGATGCTGCGCTCGATCGGCTACGACGGCCCCATCTCCGTGGAGTGGGAGGACGCCGGCATGGACCGGCTGACCGGTGCTCCACAAGCGCTTGCCGCCCTGAAGCGCTTCGACTTCGACCCGCCCGCCGCGTCCTTCGACGCGGCATTCGGGGGCGGCGAGAACTAGTAACACCAGGTCCGGGCCCGGCGGCCGGCAAGGCCGCCGGACCGGTCCGGGCTGCCCGGGTGCATCTTTGTCCTGTTCGGGGAAAAAGTTCAACTTCTCTGCTGCGCAAGGGCTTTCGGCCCAGGACGAACCCGGCTACGGTCCCATCTCGTGTACACGACATAGGTGGTTCAGGAGTGACGGCGCATTCCGGTTCCACGGCACACCGCCCGTTCGACCGGCATACCGGAGGACATTCGTGCACAGAACAAGGCTCAGAGGCCGCAAGGCACTCGCGCTCCTCACCGGCGGGCTCCTCGCCGCAGGCTCGCTCGCCCTCACCGCGCCGACAGTGGCGTCCGCCGCAGACCCCGAGGCGGCCCGCTCCGCGGCCGCCGAGGAATTCCAGCAGGTGACCCTCGCCAAGGGCGGTGAGGAGACCGGCGAGCCCATGTCGCTGGCCGTCCTGCCCGACCGGAGTGTGCTCCACACCTCCCGCAGCGGCGAGCTGCGCATGACCGACGCCGCCGGCAACACCCGGGTCGTCGGCACCATCCCGGTGTACTCGCACGACGAAGAGGGTCTCCAAGGCGTGGGCCTGGACCCGGGCTTCGCGCAGAACCGGTTCATCTATCTCTACTACGCACCCCCGATGGACACCCCTGCGGGCGACGCCCCCAACGAGGGCACCGCGGCGGACTTCGCGAAGTTCGACGGCGTCAACCGGCTCTCGCGTTTCGTCCTCAACGAGGACGGCACGCTGGACAACGCCAGCGAGAAGAAGATCATCGACATCCCGGCGACCCGCGGCATCTGCTGCCACGTCGGCGGCGACATCGACTTCGACGCCGAGGGCAACCTGTACCTGTCGACCGGCGACGACTCCAACCCCTTCGCCTCCGACGGCTTCACGCCCATCGACGACCGCCCCGGCCGCAACCCGGCGTACGACGCCCGCCGCACCTCCGGCAACACCAACGACCTGCGCGGCAAGATCCTGCGCATCAAGGTGAACGAGGACGGCTCCTACTCCGTACCCGAGGGCAACCTCTTCGCCCCCGGCACGGACAAGACCCGGCCCGAGATCTACGCCATGGGCTTCCGCAACCCCTTCCGCTTCAGCGTCGACAAGAAGACCGGCATCCTCTACGTCGGCGACTACGGGCCCGACGCCGGCACCGCCGACCCCAAGCGGGGCCCGGCCGGCCAGGTCGAGTTCGCCCGCGTCACCGGCCCCGGCAACTTCGGCTGGCCGTTCTGCACCGGCGACAACGACCCCTTCGTCGAGTACGACTTCGCCACCAAGACCTCGGGCGCCACCTTCGACTGCGCGAACCTGAAGAACACCTCGCCGCACAACACCGGCCTCGTCGACCTGCCGCCCGCGCAGCCGGCCTGGATCCCGTACGACGGCGGCTCCGTACCCGAGTTCGGCAGCGGCTCCGAGTCCCCGATGGGCGGTCCCGTCTACCGGCACAACCCGGACTCCGACTCCCCGGTGGCATTCCCCGCGGAGTACGACGGCGACTTCTTCGCCGGCGAGTTCGGCCGGCGCTGGATCAAGCGGATCGAGCAGGGTGAGGACGGCACCGTCCAGTCCATCAACCCCGTGCCCTGGACCGGTACCCAGATCATGGACATGGCCTTCGGGCCCGACGGCGCGCTGTACGTCCTCGACTACGGCACCGCCTGGTTCGGCGGCGACGAGAACGCCGGCCTGTACCGGATAGAGAACGCCACCGGCGGACGCTCACCGGTCGCCGAGGCCTCCGCCAACAAGACCTCCGGCCAGGCGCCGATGCGTGTCTCCTTCTCCTCGGCCGGCACGACGGACGCCGACGGCGACACCCTCACCTACGCCTGGGACTTCGGCGACGGCACCACCTCCACGGAGGCCAACCCCGTCCACCGCTACACCAAGAACGGCACCTACACGGCGACGGTCACCGCCAAGGACCCGACGGGCCGCACAGGCTCCGCCAGCGTCCATGTCGTGGTGGGCAACACCGCGCCCAAGGTGACCCTCGAACTCCCTGCAGAGGGAACGCTGTTCAGTTTCGGTGACGAAATCCCGTTCAAGGTGACGGTCACGGATCCCGAGGACGGCGCGATCGACTGTGCCAAGGTCAAGGTGAACTACATCCTCGGCCACGACAGCCACGGCCACCCCATCACCTCGGCCACCGGCTGCTCCGGCACCATCAAGACCTCCGCCGACGGCGGCCACGACCCCAACGCCAACATCTTCGGAGTCCTCGACGCCGAGTACACCGACGGCGGAGGCGGCGGCCAGGCCGCGCTGACCAGCCACGACCAGGCCCAGCTGCAGCCCCGCCACCGGCAGGCGGAGCACTTCGACAACCAGTCCGGCATCAAGACCTACGACAAGGCGGCCGCCAACGGCGGCAAGACCGTCGGCGACATCGACAACGGCGACTGGATCTCCTTCGAGACGTACAACCTCGCCGGATCGACCAAGCTCACCGCCCGGATCTCCTCCGGCGGCGCCGGCGGCTTCCTCGAGGTGCGCACCGGCTCCGCGAACGGCCCGATCCTCGGCTCGGCTCCCGTCCCGGTCACCGGCAGCTGGGAGACGTTCCAGGACATAGACGTACCCCTGCGGGGCGTGACCAAGAAGACCACCGAACTGTTCCTGGTCTTCAAGGGCGGCGCCGGCGCGCTCTACGACGTCGACGACTTCGAGTTCTCCAACACCCCCGTCGACCGCACCGCCAAGCGTGTCCTCGTCTTCTCCAAGACCGCCGGCTTCCGCCACGACTCCATCGAGAGCGGCGTCGCGGCTCTCAAGGAGCTCGGGAAGACCAGCAACATCACGGTCGACGCCACCGAGGCGGCGGGCCAGTTCACCACCAACAACCTCGCCCGCTACGACTCCGTCGTGTTCCTCTCCACCACCGGTGACGTGCTGAACGCCGATCAGCAGAAGGCGTTCGAGAACTATGTCGCCAATGGCGGCGGCTACATGGGCGTCCACGCCGCGGCCGACACCGAGTACGACTGGGAGTTCTACGGCGGGCTCGTCGGCGCCCACTTCCAGTCCCACCCGCACATCCAGCCCGCCACCGTCCGTGTCGAGGACCACGACCACCCGGCCACCGCGCACATCGACGGCCCGTGGGACCGCACCGACGAGTGGTACAACTACCGCACCAACCCCCGTGAGCAGGCCCGTGTCCTCGCCACCCTCGACGAGACCACCTACGAGGGCGGCACGATGAAGGGCGACCACCCGATCGCCTGGTGCCAGACCTACGAGGGGGGCCGCGCCTTCTACACCGGAGGCGGCCACACCAAGGAGTCCTACGCGGAGCCGGCCTTCCGTCAGCATCTGCTCGGCGGCCTCCGCTACGCCACCGGCCAGGTGAAGGCAGACTGCAAGCCCCGCACCGGCTACCGGACCATCTTCAACGGCGAGACCCTCGAAGGCTGGAAGCAGGCCGGACCGGGCAGGTTCACCGTCGCCGACGGCGAACTGCGCACCGAGGGCGGCATGGGCATGCTGTGGTACCAGGCCAAGGAGCTCGGCTCGTACTCGCTGAAGCTCGACTGGAAGATGGACGGCGACGACAACTCCGGTGTCTTCGTGGGCTTCCCCGCCTCCGACGACCCATGGTCCGCGGTGAACAACGGATACGAGATCCAGATCGACGCCACCGACGCCGCCGACCGCACCACCGGCGCCGTCTACGGCTTCAAGTCCGCGAACATCAAGGCCCGCGACCAGGTACTGAGGCCGCCCGGCCAGTGGAACAGCTACGAGATCCGCGTCCAGGGTGAGCGTCTGCAGGTCTTCCTCAACGGAGTGAAGATCAACGACTTCACCAACCGGGACCCGGCCCGCAGCCTCAAGGACGGTTACATCGGCATCCAGAACCACGGGGCCGACGACCAGGTGTCCTTCCGGGACATCCAGGTGAAGCAGCTGCCCTCGTAGCCCACCGGGCCGCCCATGAGCCGGCGGCGGGCGGGGAGGCGCCGTACTCCCCGCCCGCCGTCCTCCACCACATCGGAACATCGACATGGCAGGGAGGCAGCCCGTGAAAGACGGGAATGCACGCACCGGAGTCTGGTTCGTCGGAGCCCGCGGCTCAGTGGCCACCACGGCCGTCGCCGGATGCGCGGCGGTCACGGCGGGACTGCACCCGCCGACCGGCATGGTCACCGAGACCCAGGCCTTCACCGGCACCGGACTGCCACCCCTGCCCTCGCTCCTCTTCGGCGGGCACGACACCGCCCACTGCCCACTGCCCAAGCGCGCGGAGCACCTCACGGAGGCGGGCGTCCTGCCGCACGGGCTCACCTCCGCCGTGCGCGCCGAACTGGCCGCGGCCGACGCGGAGATACGACCCGGGGGTCCCGGCGCCGGCGACACCCGGTCCGACGAGGAGCTCATCACCGCCTTCGCGGCCGACATGGAGTCCTTCCGCTCGCGTCACGCCCTGGAACGGGTCGTCGTCGTCAACGTCTCCTCGACCGAACCGCTCCCCGAGCCAGGCGCCGTACGGCTGCCACCGAGCTCCCTCTACGCCGCAGCCGCCGTGCGCGCCGGCTGCCCCTACGTCAACTTCACCCCCTCCACCGGGCTGCGCACCATGGCCCTCACCGACGCCGTCGCGGCCAGTGGACTTCCCCACGCGGGCCGCGACGGCAAGACCGGGCAGACACTGCTACGGGCCGTACTGGCCCCGATGTTCGTACAACGGGCCCTGTCCGTACGCGCCTGGTCCGGCACCAACCTGCTGGGCGGCGGCGACGGGGCCGCGCTGGCCGACCCGGCGGCCGCTGCCGCCAAGAACGCCGGCAAGGAGCGCGTCCTCGCCGACACCCTCGGTCACACGCCGGAAGGTGAGGTCCACATCGACGACGTGCCCGCGCTCGGCGACTGGAAGACGGCGTGGGACCACATCGCCTTCGAGGGCTTCCTGGGCTCGCGGATGATCCTTCAGACCATCTGGCAGGGCTGCGACTCGGCGCTCGCCGCGCCGCTCGTCCTGGACCTGGCACGGCTGGTGGCCCGCGCCCACGAGGCGGGCCTCTCCGGCCCGCTTCCCGAGCTCGGCTTCTACTTCAAGGACCCGGACGGCGGCCCGGCGGGCCTCTCCGAACAGTTCACCGCGCTGCTGTCCTTCGCCGACCGGCTGCGGGAGACCCGTTGATCAGCTCACTGCTGGCCCGCCTGGCTCCGGCGCGAACGGATGCCATCCCCGTCTCGCCCCAAAGCGCCCCGGCCACGGGGCTTGCTGCGGCCCGACCGTCCGCCGACACCCCACGACGCCGCGCCAGGCTCCGGGACTGGGCCGAACTGCTTCGCGTGTCCGCCCTGTTCACCGTCCCCGGCGACGCCCTGGCCGGCGCGGCCGCGGTCGGAATGCGGCCCAATCGCGGCACGGCGCTCGCCATGGGCGCTTCGCTGTGCCTGTACGAGGCGGGCATGGCGCTCAACGACTGGGCGGACACCGCCGAGGACGCCGTCGACCGGCCGCACCGGCCGATTCCCTCGGGGCGCATCTCGCCCCGGGCCGCGCTGGGCGCGGCGGGGGTGCTCACGGCGGCCGGCCTGACCCTCGCGGCCCGCGCGGGCCGCCCCGCCCTCGCCGTGGCAACGGTGCTGTCGGCGACGGTCTGGGCGTACGACCTGCGCCTCAAGCACACGAAGGCAGGCCCGTCCGCGATGGCCGCGGCCCGCGGCCTCGACGTACTCCTGGGCGCGACGGCAACGATGTCCGCGACGCACGGCGTCCCCCCGTGGCCCAGCGGGCGCGGGCTTCGGCGCGGACCCGACCGGTCTCCGGTGCCGTCCGCCCCCGGCCCCGTGCCGGCTGCGGCGCTCGTCCGGCCTGTCCGGCGTGGAGCTGTCGCGTGGCGCGCGGGGGGTGCGTTGCCGTTCGGGGCTGCTGCCGCGCTCGAGGGGGCGCCCGCGGGCCCGCCGCGGCGCGGTGCCGGCGCGGTGCCGGCTGCGGGATTCGCCCGCCGCGTCCGGCGTGGAGCTGTCGTCGGGGGTGCCGGGGCGCGGCCCGCTTGGTCGTCCGCCGAGACCGGCGCCGTCCCGTCGGGTGCGTTCACCCGCGGAGCCAGGGGCCGGGGCACGGCCCCGACTGCCGAGGCCGTCCGTGTGGCGGCGACCCGTCAGGGGGCGCTAGCTGAGTTCTCCGTGTCCCGGCGGGGTCCCGGGGAGGGGTGGGGCGGGGGATCCTCCATCCCGGCCCGGACCGCCCTGCGCGCCGCCGCTCCCGCCGCCGCGATGCTCGCCGCGCACACCTACGCCGTCACCTCCGTGTCCCGGCACGAGGCACAGGGCGGCTCGACCCTGACGCCTGTCGCCGCGCTGGCCGGCACCGCCGTGCTGGGCGTCCTCGCCGCACGGCCACGCGGCCGGGCGGCGGCCACCGTGTCGGCCCTGCTCGCCGCCGCGTACCTGCGTACCGCCGCCACCGGCTACCTCCACGCCGCACTCAACCCGTCCCCGCCTCTCACACAACGCGCCGTCGGCGGCGGCATCCGCGCCATGATCCCGTTCCAGGCGGCCCTCGCCGCCCGCTCCGGGGCGGGCGGCATCGGGCTCGCCGTGATGGGGCTCGTACCGCTCGCCCGCACACTCGCACGGAAGGTGAGCGTCACATGAGCCCCCAGCCTGCACCCCTGCGTTTCGGCTACGGCACCAACGGCCTCACCGATCTGCGCCTCGACGAAGCCCTCGGCCTGCTCGCCGACCTCGGCTACGACGGCGTCGGGCTCACGCTCGACCACATGCACCTCGACCCCCTCGCCCCCGACCTCGCGACCCGCACCGCCGCTGTCGCCCGCAGGCTCGGCGAACTGGAGCTCACCGCAACCGTCGAGACCGGCGCGCGCTATGTCCTCGACCCGCGCCGCAAGCACGGCCCCTCCCTCCTCGACCCGGACCCGGACGCACGCGCCGCCCGCACCGAGCTGCTGATCACGGCAGTGAAGGTCGCCGCGGACCTCGGGGCGCACGCCGTGCACTGCTTCAGCGGCATCACCCCGTCCAACACGGACGCCGACACCGCGTGGAAACGACTGGAGGACGCGCTGCTGCCCGTTCTCGACGCCGCCGCCTTCGCGGGCGTGCCGATCGCGATCGAGCCCGAGCCGGGGCATCTGCTCGGGAACCTCGCCGACTTCCATCACCTGCGCACCTCCCTCGGCAATCCGGCCCCCCTCGGACTCACCCTCGACATCGGCCACTGCCAGTGTCTGGAGCCCGTCCCCCCGGCCGAATGTGTCCGGGACGCCGGCCCCTGGCTGCGGCATGTGCAGATCGAGGACATGCGCCGCGGCGTCCACGAGCACCTGCCCTTCGGCGAGGGCGAGATCGACTTCCCCCCGGTCCTCGACGCCCTCGCGGCCACCGGCTACCAGGGCCTCACCGTCGTCGAACTGCCCCGGCACTCCCATGCCGGGCCCGAACTGGCCCGCACGTCCATCGAGTTCCTCAACACCGCGCGCACGAAGGGAGAGACGGCATCGTGAAACAGACACCTTCCTGGACACGCGAGGACGTCGAAGCCGGGCTCGCCGACGACACCGCCCGCGCCTGGTTCGACGACGCCCTCGCCGAGGCCGCCCGCGCCGCCCAGGCACCCTGGGCCGGACCCTCCCCGTACACCGCGGACACCTGGGAGCTGCGCTTCGCCGCCGCGGGCCGCCACTGCGGCCGGGACAACGCGGACGGTGTCCGTACCCTCCTGCTGGTCGAGGCCCGCGCCGATGTGGAGACCCTGACCCGCCTCTACCGGCAGGGCAGCGCCGCCGAGCGCCGCGCCGTGCTCCAGGCCCTGCCCTCACTCGTCGACGGCCCCCATGCCGTGCATCTGGTCGACGACGCGCTGCGCACCAACGACACCCGGCTCGTGGCCGCCGCCGTCGGCCCGTACGCCGCCACCCATCTCGAACCGCACGCCTGGCGGCACGCGATCCTCAAGTGCCTGTTCACCGGCGTCCCCCTGGACACCGTCACCGGTGTCGAACAGCGCGCCCGCGGCGACGGCGAACTCGCCCGCATGCTCACCGACTTCGCGGCGGAGCGGACCGCCGCCGGCCGAGACGTCCCCCACGACCTGGACCGCGTGCTGGCCCTGACCGGCACGGCGTTCCCGCAAGCCGAGGAGTCCTGATGCGTATCTTCGACCCCCACATCCACATGACCTCACGCACCACCGACGACTACGAGGCGATGTACGCCGCCGGTGTGCGTGCCGTCGTCGAACCGTCCTTCTGGCTGGGACAGCCCCGCACTTCCCCGGCCGCCTTCTTCGACTACTTCGACGCCCTCCTCGGCTGGGAACCCTTCCGCGCCGCCCAGTACGGCATAGCCCACCACTGCACCATCGCGCTCAACCCGAAGGAGGCGAACGACCCCCGCTGCACCCCCGTCCTCGACGCGTTGCCCCGCTATCTCGTCAAGGACTCGGTCGTCGCCGTCGGCGAGATCGGCTACGACTCCATGACCCCGGCGGAGGACACGGCGCTCGCCGCCCAGCTGCAACTCGCCGCCGACCACGGCCTGCCCGCGCTCGTCCACACGCCGCACCGCGACAAGCTCGCCGGTCTGCACCGCACCGTGGACGTCGTCCGTGAGTCGAACCTGCCCACCGACCGCGTCCTGCTCGACCACCTCAACGAGACCACCGGCAAGCACGCGATCGACAGCGGCTGCTGGCTCGGCTTCTCCATCTACCCGGACACCAAGATGGACGAGGACCGCATGGTCACCGTCCTGAAGACGTACGGAACCGAGAAGGTCCTCGTCAACTCGGCCGCCGACTGGGGCAAGAGCGACCCGCTCAAGACCCGACGGGTCGGCGACGCCATGCTCGAGGCCGGCTTCACCGAGGACGACGTCGACCAGGTGCTGTGGCGCAACCCGGTGGCCTTCTACGGTCTCAGCGGGCGGCTCCAGCTGGACGTCCCGGAGCCGGACACACTCCACGAGGGCAACTCCATTCTCCGCGGCGGGGAATGAGAGGAGCGACGGATGCGCTTCCGCCACCCCGACGGCTCCACCGTCCACCTGTCGTACTGCACCAACGTCCACCCTGCGGAGACCCTCGACGGCGTCCTGGCACAACTGCGCGACCACTGCGAGCCGGTACGCAAGCGACTCGGCCGTGACCGGCTCGGCATCGGCCTGTGGCTCGCCAAGGATGCCGCCCAGGCACTGATCACCGACCCGGCCGCACTTCGCGGACTGCGCGCCGAGCTGGATCGCCGCGGTCTGGAGGTCGTCACACTCAACGGCTTCCCCTACGAGGGCTTCGGCGCGGAGGAGGTCAAGTACCGGGTCTACAAACCCGACTGGACCGATCCCGAACGACTCGGGCACACCACCGACCTCGCCCGTCTGCTCGCCGCACTGCTGCCCGACGACGTCACCGAGGGCACCATCTCCACCCTCCCGCTCGCCTGGCGCACCGGCTTCGACGAGCGGGCCGCCGCCACCGCACACGCCGCGCTCGTCACCCTCGCCGAACGGCTCGACGCACTCGAGGAGCTCACCGGCAAGTCCGTCCGGATCGCTCTCGAACCCGAGCCGGGCTGCACCGTGGAGACCACCGCCGACGCGATCGGCCCCCTCGGCGCCGTCGCGGGGGACCGGGTCGGCATCTGCATCGACACCTGCCATCTCGCCACGTCCTTCGAGGAGCCCCGTACCGCCCTCGCCGCCCTCGCCGCGGCGGACATCGCCGTCCCGAAGGCACAGCTTTCCGCCGCGCTGCACGCCGAGCACCCCCATCTTCCGGAGGTGCGCGAGGCGCTCGCCGCCTTCGCGGAACCCCGCTTCCTGCACCAGACCCGCACCCGTACGGCGGCGGGACTGCGCGGCACCGACGACCTCGACGAGGCCCTGGCCGGCGACGCCATCCCCGACGGCGCACCCTGGCGCGCGCACTTCCACGTCCCCCTGCACGCCCCGCCCGCCCCGCCGCTCACCTCCACCCTGCCGGTGCTGCAGGACACCCTGACCCGGCTCGTGGGAGTCCCGGAGCCCCGCACCCGTCACCTCGAGGTCGAGACCTACACCTGGCAGGCCCTGCCGCCAGAGCTGCGTCCCCGCACCCGCACCCAGCTCGCCGACGGCATCGCCGCCGAACTCACCCTGGCCCGCGACCTGCTCACCGACCTCGGCCTCAAGGAACTGCCATGAGCGAGACACGCCCCACCCCCCTGCTGGTCCTGGACGTGGTCGGCCTCACTCCCCGGCTCCTCGACCACATGCCCCGCCTGCGGGCCCTCGCCGCCGCCGGTTCCCAGGCTGCCCTGTCGACCGTGCTGCCGGCCGTCACCTGTGCCGCCCAGTCCACCTTCCTCACCGGAGCGCTCCCCGCGGAGCACGGCATCGTCGCCAATGGCTGGTACTTCCGCGAGCTCGGCGACGTCCTGCTGTGGCGCCAGCACAACGGCCTCGTCGCCGGCGACAAGCTCTGGGACGCCGCCCGCCGCGCCCACCCCGGCTACACCGTCGCCAACATCTGCTGGTGGTACGCGATGGGCGCCGACACCGACATCACCGTCACCCCGCGCCCGGTCTACTACGCGGACGGCCGCAAGGAACCCGACTGCTACACCCGCCCGCCGGCGCTGCATGACGAACTGACGGAGAAATTCGGCACGTTCCCCCTCTTCCACTTCTGGGGCCCGGGCGCCGACATCGTCTCCAGCCGGTGGATCGCCGACGCGACCCGCCACATCATGCGCACCCGTCACCCCGACCTCACCCTGTGCTATCTGCCGCACCTCGACTACGACCTGCAGCGCTACGGCCCCGACGACCCCCGCTCCCACCGGGCCGCGGCGGACCTCGACGCGGTCATCGGCCCACTGCTCGACGACGCCCGCACCGAGGGCCGCACCGTCGTCGCCCTCTCCGAGTACGGCATCACCCGCGTCAGCCGACCGGTCGACATCAACCGCGCCCTGCGCCGCGCCGGACTCCTCGAGGTCCACACCCAGGACGGCATGGAGTACCTGGACCCCATGACCTCCCGCGCCTTCGCCGTCGCCGACCACCAGCTCGCCCACGTCTATGTCCGCCGTCCCGAGGACCTCGAGGCCACCCGGGAAGCGCTGGCCGAACTGCCCGGCATCGACGAACTCCTCGACGACGAGGGCAAGAAGGCCCACGGGCTGGACCACCCCCGCTCCGGAGAGCTGGTCGCCGTCGCCGAACCCGACGCGTGGTTCACGTACTACTACTGGCTCGACGACGCCCGCGCGCCCGATTTCGCGCAGCTCGTCGAGATCCACCGCAAGCCGGGCTACGACCCCGTCGAGCTGTTCATGGACCCGCTCGACCCCTACGTCCGCCTCAAGGCGGCCAAGGCAGTGGCGCGCAAGAAGCTCGGCATGCGCTACCGCCTCGCGGTCGTGCCCCTCGATCCGTCACCGATCCGAGGCAGCCACGGCCGCCTCCCCGCGAGCGACGAAGAAGGTCCGCTCCTCCTGTGCTCCACCCCCCGCACCGTTTCAGGCCGCGTCGCGGCCACCGATGTGAAGTCACTGCTGCTCCGACTGGCCGGCCTCGAGGAAGACGCAGAGCGCCCGGTATCCGTGTCCGAATGAAGTGAGAGTGAGAATCACCGTGACCGCGTTCAACGAAGAGACCACCACCGACGAGTCCCTGCGCCGCACGCTCGGCGTCAGCCGTCGCCGGTTCCTCAGCACCTGCACCGCCGCCGCTGCCGCGGCGATCGCCGCTCCGGTCCTCGGCGCCTCGCCGGCGCTGGCCCAGGGACGCGGGGAAGACCGGGAGAGAGGCGACGACCGCGGGCGTTCCGCCCTGGTCCCGCCCCACAAGCGCGGCATCATCCTCTACACCGTCCGCGACGCGACGGGCCGCGACCCGCTGTCCACGGATCTGCCGTCGGGCTTCCGCGAGGTCTTCAAGCAACTGTCCCGCTACGGCTACCGGCAGGTGGAGTTCGCCGGCTACCGCCAGCACGCGAACGCCCCCGGCGGCGCGAACCTCGAGACCGTCGAGGGCGCGAAGCTGCTGCGTTCGTGGCTGGACGAATACGGGCTGCGGGCACAGGGCAACCACGGCTTCATTCCGGGCTCCTGGCCGCTCACACCCGCCGACCTCGACACCTTCAAGCGGCACCTGGAGATCGCCAACATCCTCGGCATGCCTCACATGGGCACCGGCGGCGACCCGACGGGCAGTTCCTACCGGGCCGACTGGGACGTGGCGGCGGACAAGTGGAACGCCCTCGGGGCGATCGCCCGCCGGGAGGGCATCAAGCTCTACACCCACAACCACGATGCGGCGTACGGCTTCCTGCTCGACGGCGGTCCGCTCGACGACCAGAACCGCCCGACCCGCAGCTCCGGCATTCGCAAGCTCGAGTACTTCCTGAAGAAGACCGACCCGCGTGACGTCTGGCTGGAGATGGACATCTACTGGGCGCACGTGGCCCAGTACAAGTTCCACACCTACACCGCCCACGACGGATCGCAGCGGGAGAAGGTCTTCGACCCGGCGGGTCTGGTGGCCCGTCACAACGTGCGCTACCCGTTGTTCCACGCCAAGGACGGCACGGTCAACACCCAGAACGGACAGGGCTACGACATGGTGACGTTCGGCGAGGGCGACATCGACTACCGGACGTTCTTCAGGCGGGTGGGGGCGAAGAACTACCACAACCCGATGATCGAGCACGACGGCGCGCCCAGCTCCACGGTCCCGGGGCAGTCCCTCGAGGTGGCTCGTAAGAGCTACGACAATCTCGCGGCTCTGCGCGCCCGGCACTGATCGCTCACCGCTGATCCGTGGCGGCCCGACCGGTGGAACGCGGTCACCGGGCGGGCCGCCCCGGCATGCTCCAGAACAAAGACGCTACCGACCAGTAGTAAGAACGTCGCCTTCCGTCCATTATTAAGCGCGAGCATGTCAACTCGTTCGTCCGACCCCGGCCGAACGGGCTCCCTGAGCTGCCTCCACACCCAGGAGAACCCCCCATGCATGCACGCACTTGGACGGTCCGCGCCTCGGCGACCGCGGTCACGCTGACGTTCGTCGCCGCCCTCCCCGTCGGATCCGCCCACGCGGAGACCACGCGGACGACCACCGCTGCACAGACCCGGAGCGTCGACTACAACGCCTGGGTCCGTGACGTCGCCGCCGTCGTCGCCGTGGCCCGCCCCTACATCGAACAGCGCACGGCCGACGCCTTCGGCGAGAAGCAGGCCATCGTCCTCGACATCGACAACACCTCGCTGGAGACGCACTTCCATCCGTTCTGGAAGCTGCCCACCCCCGCCATCCAGGAGATGCGTGAGCTCGCCCGCTACGCCGACTCCCGTGGTGTCGCCGTCTTCTTCGTGACCGCTCGCCCCGGCATCATCCACTCCCTCACCGACTGGAACCTGAAGAAGACCGGGTACCCGGTCGACGGGCTCTACGTCCGGGACCTGCCCGACCTGTTCCACGAGGTCAGCGCCTACAAGACGGAGAAGCGCGCCGAGATCGAGGCCAAGGGCTACACGATCATCGCCAACATCGGCAACAACACCACCGACCTCGTCGGCGGGCACGCGGAGCGGACCTTCAAGCTTCCCGACTACGACGGTCAGCTGTCGTAGGTCTCGCCGACTCCCGTACGACGGCCGGGCGGCCGCGGTGACCGGTCTCCCGGCCGCCGCGGCCACCCGTGGCCGTACCCGGTTGCCGCCTCAGCCGACGTCCCGGCTGATCGGCTGCGGATTGGCGGTGATCCGTCCCTTCTTCGGCCGGCCCGGCGGATGCAGGAACGTGGCCACGAAGCCGGCGAACAGCGAGATCGAACCGGCCAGGATGAACGCGCCCGCGTAGTCCCAGGCGCCCACCACCACGGCGCCCATGCCCGAGCCCAGCAGACCCGACACCAGCTTCGAGCTGTAGACGAGGCCGTAGTTGGAGGCGTTGTTGTTCTCGCCGAAGTAGTCCGCCGTCATCGCTGCGAACATCGGGAAGATGGCGCCGCCGCCGAAACCGGAAATGCTGGAGAACAGCAGGAACAGCGGCAGGTTGTGAATGTTGCCCGACCACAGGATGCCGTACTGCGACAGACCGAGCACGATGCAGACGAAGATCAGGCACTGCTTGCGGCCGTAACGGTCCGAGAGCCAGCCGATCACGCCGCGCCCGGTGCCGTTCACGATCGCCTTGAGGGACATCGCCGTCGCGACGATGCCGCCCGCGAAGCCCGCCTCGTCACCGAACGGCACCTGGAAGGCGATACCGAAGATGTTCACCCCGGACGTGCAGAGCAGACAGAACCACATCAGCGCCACACGACCCGTCTGCCAGGCCTCCCTCGGCGTGTACTGCTTCACCGCCGGCGGGTTCTTCTCCAAGGCGCGCCGCGTCCGCCGGTCGTCGGGCTTGCGCAGCGGGTCGACCTCCGCGGGCCACCAGTTCTTCGGCGGGTCCTGGAAGAAGTAGCCCGCGACGGCCACGGTGGCGGCCAGGAACAGACCGACGCAGACCAGCACCCAGCGGAAGTTCGTCAGGTCCATGTAGCCGGTGAAGATGAAGACGAACGGCACCGAACCGTAGGCGAAACCGCCGTTGACGAAGCCCGTCTTGCCGCCCTTCCGCTCCGGGTACCACTTGCCGACCATGTTGACGCAGGTCGCGTAGACCATGCCCGCGCCCATGCCGCTGAACATGCCGAAGCCGATGTAGGCGACCACCACATGCGGCGCGAACGCCAGCGACAGATAGCCCAGCAGGGTGCCCAGGGCGCCGAGCATCATCGCCCACCGGGCCGGCAGCTTTCCGCTCTCACGGAGCTTTCCGGCGGGGAAGGCGACAGCGGCCTGGAAGAACACCCACACACCGAGCATCCAGAAGATGTGCGCGCTGCTCCAGCTGTGCGCCGTGTGCAGAGTCTCCTCGGCGGACGCGAAGGCGTACTCCGCCGAGCTGATGCCCATCATGCCCACCCACGGCAGGATGACCATCCACTTGCGCTTGCGGCCCATGATGTCGATATCGGTCTCGCCGATCCGGTACATGCGCCCGTTGGCGTCCGTCACCTCCCTGTAGGGGACGGACGTGGGGATTTCGGTAGTCGTCATCGTGATCGAACCCCTCGCGTGGAAGAAGTCTGGCCAGCGCCCCCTGTCCGCATCTCTTCGCACCGGGGTCCGCGGCGAGCGGTCACCGCGGACCCCGTGGTTCGAGCCGTCGCTCAGGTCATCGACCGCCTCCCCACACCCCGGTGCCGGCGCGTCACAGCAGCCCCGCCGCGCGTGCCCAGGCGTACTTGGCGCCGAGGACCGCGACCGGCTTCTCCGTCGTGTACGGGTACGCCACCACGCCGCGCTCGAAGAGGTACTGGCACGCCTCCTCGACCTCCACGTCGCCGGCGAGCGACGCCACGACCGGCTTCTCGATGCCGCGCGCCCGGAACTCCTCCACCACCCGCGCCGTCAGCTCCGCGAACACCATCGGCGGCGTGACGATCGTGTGCCAGTAGCCCAGCACCAGCGCATGGATCCGCGGATCCTCCAGGCCCAGCCGGATGGTTGCCTCATAGGTCGAGGGCGGCTCACCGCCGGTGATGTCGATGGGGTTCCCGGCCGCTCCGAACGGCGGGATGAACGCCTTGAACGCCGTGTCCAGATCCGGCGGGATCTCCATCAGGGACAGGCCGTTGTCAACGATCGCGTCCGACAGCAGCACACCCGAGCCGCCCGCACCCGTGATGATCACAACGTTGTCGCCCCGGGGAGCCGGCAGCACGGGCAGGGCCCGTGCGTACTCCAGCATCTCGTTCAGCCCCGGCGCGCGGATCACCCCCGCCTGCCGCAGCACGTCGTCGTACACGGCGTCGTCGCCGGCCAGTGCGCCCGTGTGCGAACCGGCCGCCTTCGCGCCCGCCGCCGTACGCCCGGCCTTGAGTACCACCACCGGCTTCCTGGGCACCGTCGCACGCGCCGCCTCGACGAAGGCCCGCCCGTCCTTCAGGTCCTCCAAGTGCATCGCGATGCAGTCGGTGTTGGGATCCTCGCCGAACCAGGTCAGCAGATCGTCCTCGTCCAGGTCCGACTTGTTGCCGAGCCCGACGATCGCGGACACTCCCGTGCGCGTGGTCCGTGCGAAGCCGAGAATCGCCATGCCGATGCCGCCGGACTGCGAGGTGAGCGCCACCCCGCCCTTGACGTCGTACGGCGTGCAGAAGGTGGCGCACAGGTCCTGCCAGGTGGAGTAGTAGCCGTAGATGTTCGGCCCCAGCAGCCGCACCCCGTACCGCTCGGCGATCGCCACGATCTCCGCCTGCAGTTCGTGCTCGCCGGTCTCGGAGAACCCGGACGGGATCAGCACCGCGTTGGGAATGCCCTTGCGGCCGACCTCCTCCAGCGCGGACGCGACGAACTTGGCGGGGATTGCGAAGACCGCCACATCGGGCTCGCCCGGAACATCCATCACGCTCTTGTACGCCTTACGGCCGAGTATGTC